>CBIHQL010000146.1:0-8939 GCA_966211855.1 uncultured bacterium | reverse complement strand
CTTAACGGCGGAAGAGGATGAGGCAATCATCGAGAAGCTAAATCAAAGTGGTGCCGGTCTTTTGTTTCTTTCCTTGGGATGCCCCAAGCAAGAGAAGTGGATGGCAGCACACAAAAATAAGGTGAATATGGTTATGTTGGGTTTGGGAGCTGTTTTCCCGCTTTATGCTGGGCTTCACCGGCGTGCGCCCCGTCTTATTCGTCTATCTGGATTTGAATGGTTATTTCGATTAATTCAGGAACCAAAGCGTTTAGCGAGCCGATATGGGAGCACAATTCCCGTGTTTCTTTGGCTGGCCTTGAGGCAACTTCTTAATGCTAAGGGTGCTAGTTTGTCTGAGGGGTAATTCATCAGCAAACGTTAAGACGCCTAAATCTTTCGATTCTGGCAACAGTTTAAGCACCTTCCGCTCCTGATTGCTTAATGTTGGTAGTGTAAAGTGTACGGTGAGGTTAGCGAGCTGCGGTAAATGAATAATGATGAGTCTACTTAGAGAATTGAGACTGAACCAAGCCTCAATCTCAATTGAGGTAGTTTAGATGCGCCTCAACTTCTCTTTACAAATCAGCTCTAAGAAGAAGTATTTATTGCAAGAATTAAGCTTCGATCGGTTAAATTAGTGCGACTTATCCTGATATCAGGCACGGATGCAACTATGAGGTCAATGCTGTTACTAGCAATTTTGTCAGGGTTGCTAGTGGATTTATCAATAGGAGGACGAGTAAGAGCTGCTGAGGATATGCCCCAACTTCAACAGACTCAGTCTGTTGTATCTGTGGATGCAGCCTATACCCTAAGTGCAGGCGATCGCATCCGCATCGAGATATTTCGGATGCCTCAGTACAGCGGTGAGAACTCAGTGCTGGTGGATGGCACGGTCAACTTACCAGTAGTGGGCAGTATAAATGTTGAAGGAATGACCCTAGAACAAGCTGCAAGCGCTATTTCAGGTCGCTATGCACAAATCCTCCGTCGTCCAATTGCTACTGTCAGTCTGGTTATGCCACGACCGATAGAAATTGGTGTGGTAGGTGAGGTCAACCGTCCGGGTGCTTACACGGTTAGTCAAAATGGAGCACAATTTCTTAGCATTATTCAGATTCTAGAGACAGCAGGGGGGGTTCGGCAGTCGGCTGATCTACGCCGCGTTCAAGTCCGGCGACCGCAACAATCTGGTGGAGAAACTGTGATTGAAGTGGATCTGTGGCAGTTTTTGCAGACGGGCGTACGGCAGAACTTTAGTTTGCGAGATGGTGATACGGTAGTTGTACCGTCGGCTGAGACAGTCAACCTAGCGGAATCGGCTCAGATTGCCTCTGCTAGCTTTGCGCCTGTGGGAGCCCCTATCAACATCGCGGTGGTTGGGCAGGTATTTCGTCCTGGCACCTATACAGTTTCAGGCAGCGCCCGCACGGCAGAGGCAGGAGTTCCAGGTGGAACAGGGCAGGGGGTTGGGCTGGCCCCTACAGTTACCCGCGCCATTCAGGTCGCAGGGGGAATTATGCCAGATGCAGATATTCGCCAGGTACAAATTCGGCGGGCAACTCGAGCAGGAACAGAGCAAGTCATAACGGTGAGTCTGTGGGAGTTGCTTCAGGCCGGAAACTTGAGTCAGGATGTAATTTTACAGGAGGGGGATACGGTAGTGGTTCCACTTGCCACCTCTCTTGATCCGAGTGAGGCCAGTCGAATTGCCTCAGCTAGCTTTTCTCCCAATACGATTCGGGTGAATGTGGAGGGAGAGGTTACCCGCCCAGGTGTGATAGAAGTGCCACCCAATACACCCCTGAACCAAGCCCTGTTGGCAGCTGGAGGGTTTACAAAGCGGGCCTCACGTCGTGAAGTTGAATTGATTCGCCTTAATGCTAACGGCAGTGTAGCGCGTCAGGAACTACCCGTTGATTTTGCACAAGGTGTGAATGAAGGAAGTAACCCTGCCTTACGCAACAATGACGTAATTCTTGTGCGACGATCAGGGCTGGCTAGTACGACGGATACAATTGAAACAATTACTAATCCAATAGCCCGGTTCTTCACATTATTTACATTGCCGCTAAATCTCTTCCGGCTTTTTTAGTGTCCGCAATCCTACCTGAATTAAATTATTTGCTCAGAGGTAACTACAACCTTTTAAGCGCAGCGTGATGAGGAATTGAATTCTTTAACGGTATTCAATTTTTCATCCTATTTTCATCCCATATTTGCGTGTATTTTATACATTTCTATTAACTTAGATAGAATAACAGCAACTTAATTGGACAAGAGCCCGTATGAAGGCAGATCAATCCGCGATCGCAGGTTCTCAAACTGCTTTGCCACCAGTACATGATGAAGAAGGTGGATTGGCACTTGGGCAATTAGTTACTGCCATTCGACGCAAAGCTTTTTTAGTAGCAGGCATGACAATTGTTGTGGCATCTCTGGCCCAACTGAGAGCGCTAACTGATAAGCCTGTTTATACCTCAGGATTTGAGATTTTAACTACGTCTGTAACAGCTGAGTCCGAAGTCCTTTCGTCGGTGCCCCAAACGTTCAGCAGCAGCCAACAAAGCGCAACCCCTGTTAAAGTGCTAGACGCAACTAAAATTCGGGTTTTGCAAAGCCCAAATTTACTGTATCCGGTTGTAGAGAAGCTGAAAGCTCGTTACCCAAACATTAATTACGGAGTACTGGTCTCGAATCTAAGTATTGCTCCCAACGGTGACACAATTCTTGCTGTCTCATTTAAGAGTGAAAATGCTCAACTGGTTAAGGATGTCTTGGCGACCCTGTCACAGCGCTACCTAGACTACAGCCTGGAGGAGCGGCAAAAGGATATTCGTCAGGGAATTAAGTTTGTAGAGGATCAGTTGCCAGACCTAGAAGCGCGAGTTGCAAAGGAACAGGAACTACTAGAACAATTTCGGCAACGGTTTAACTTAATCGATCCTCAGTCAAAAGCGCAAATTCTAGCGAGTCAGGCCGGTTCTCTAGCCCAGCAGCAATTAGAAACTCAGGCTCAACTCCAACAAGCTCGTCTACTTTATAGTCAAATTCAAGCAGAATTAGCAGGACAGTCTGCGGAGTTTGCCGCCGCCTCTGCTCTGAATCAAAGTCCGCGCTACCAGAAGCTTTTAGATCAATTGCTAGATGTTGATAGTAAGCTGGCCCAGGAATCAGCTCTGTACTTAGACTCTAGCCCCGAAATTCAAGTGTTGCAGGAGCAGCGCCGGAACTTAGAGCCCCTATTACGCCGAGAGGGGGTGCGTGTAGAACGGGCTGTGATCAGCAACATCCGTGAGTTGGAGAGCAGGAATCAAGCGTTGACTCAAGCGATCGCCGATGTCAATCAGCAAATCAAAACGTTGTCCACTATTACGCGCCAATATAACAATTTACAGCGAGGCGTAGAAATTGCCACGAATAACTTGAACCAGTTTTTAGAAAAGCGGGAGGGGTTGCGGATTGATGCGTCCCAGCGTCAGGTGCCGTGGCAATTGCTGACGCCGCCGGGGCCGCCTGTTCCTAGTGTCGCCAGCATGAAGCAGAGTTTGATTTTGGGGATTGTGTTGGGTGCTCTGTTGGGGGTTGGATCTGCCCTAGCTCTTGACCGAATTAGTAATATGGTTCGCACAGCTAAGGAAGTCAAGAGCATTACAAAATTACCTGTACTGGGAGCAATTCCGCTGAACCGCGAGTTAGATAACTTTGAATCGATACACGCAACTCTAGAGATGTTGCGGTCGGAACATGTAGAGTTGGAGTTCTTAAAAGAAGCGCCTCAACCGTCCTACACTACCCCATTTCAAGAAGCATTTCGCTCATTAATTGCAAACATCCGGTTGCTGAACCCCGACACACCACTCCGCTCAATTACCATTAGTTCTCCGACGCCTAGCAATGGTAAAACTACGATCTCTGCGCATCTGGCTTTGGCGGCTGCAGCGATGGGACAACGGGTGCTGGTTGTTGATACAGATTTACGGCGCTCCCGCCTACATCATCAACTGGGGTTGAAGAACGAGGTTGGATTAACTGATGCAGTTTCTGCTGGAGTAAACTGGCGTGATGCAATTCAACCTATTCCCTGGGAACCGAATGCTTTTGTGCTCACCAGTGGTTCTATTCCACCTGACCCAAGTCGAATTTTGGCATCTAAGATGATGCGCGAGTTGATGGAATCGCTAACAGATGAGTTCGATCTAGTGATTTATGATACACCACCCCTATTAGGGCTTGCGGATGTATACTTATTTGCGGCTGAAACCGACGGTTTGCTGTTGGTTGTTCGACTGAATCACTTAAAACAGACTTTGCTAGAGCAAGCAATGGATGAGCTGCGTCTGTCTAAGGTGCCTACGCTGGGCTCAGTGGTGAATGGCAGCGGAGAGTCATCTTTTGGGGCTTATGCGTACTATCAACCTGATACCGATTTGTCCGATGTTGGGCTAAAAAGTGCCTCTCAAATCGGCCTGGCTCCCACCGCTTCAAACAAGCGAACAAAGGGATTATGGAGCACCTTTGCCAAGCGCTTTTGAAAGAATAGTTTGGTAATTAGGAATCAGTAAACTCAGTTAGCCATTTTGCTTTTCCAGCAGAGCAATCCACATATCTGATGGGTTAGCGTAGTAGTCAATTTCTTTGACTATGTAAGCCTGTGATTGTTGATTTCGCCGTAACAAAATGCGATCGCCTGGACGAACTTTCTTACCCTGTCCTGTCATATAGCATTGGTTAGAGCGCTCGGCAGGTTCAATAAAGTAGTCCAAATCGGGTTGATATTGAGTGTAATCATGAACCTTACAGCTTTTGCTAAAGAGCTGATCAAATCCTATGCCGCTTATTAGGCTTCTCTGATGCAGGGTGAGTTTGTGTTGTCCCATCATCATCGGAATACTTCTCCCCGTTCTAAAAATACTAACTGCAAGCAGACTAAATAAACCAGAATTTGTTCCGCCCTATCCACATACCCCTCAAGGTTAACCCTAGAGGTTGTATAGGAATCATGCTACTAGGCTCATCTTTCTGTGATTTGAAGTTCTGAACAACCGAGAATCTACACGGACTTGAGAAGTTATTTCTAAAAGTATTTTTGATTTAGTCAATATCGACATTGGCACCAGACTTGGTTTTGATCTAAATATTCATAGAGAAATGCCTAAGAAGAGTGACCAAAAGTTAAGAATTTTCTTAATGCAGAAAACCTAAACTCTTAGTATCTCAACTTAAGGGTTTCTGCTCGCCAGAACATGTACCCCAAGAGTGAATTTGAGTTTTATGGGACGTTAAATGTTAAGGGGATCGACAGGTCAACGGATGCTCTTAATAAAACGCTACATTTTTAAGCACTTGCGGGTTATCAGGCTCGATGGGCAACTGCGATCGCTGCACTAGAGAGTGTTTAAAATTTTTGATACTTTTTGTTCGCTTGTAGAAGTTTAAATAATGGATATCTGAAGAACTGGGTTGGCAAAAAGCTGTTAGCAGTGGTTGCAGTGTCTAATACGATCTTGAATTACTTGAAATTTGGATCTCAATGCCTCTCCGGCGAATTTTTCAAGGTTTGATGAGGTGTTTGTATTGGTTGTGAGAGGAGAGCAGAGAGTTCGCGAAAATGAGGAGGGAGCGAATAGAGAGGGCGAGCAGAGGCAGCGAGGAGAGGACGAGTAGTATGGAAATTAAATGGACTTGAAACTGAGTAGCGAGAGAAAGGCCAAAGAATGTTGCGAAGGCTACTGTGGATAAGGTCAGAGGAATCAACGGAAGTTTAAAAGCAGCATGAGTAAGGAACTGAAGTGTAAGGCCGATTGCGGTGGAGGCGATCGCACCAGAAACAATTCCAATTACCGCCGAAATCGGTACCAGCGGCCCACCCCGAAGCAGGCCCAGCAGGGATAGGAAGATAACAGAGACTGCAAAGGCGGTCGCAATTAGGGTACTAGCGATCGCACCGAGACGCCAGCCAATGCTGCGCAACATCCAGGAAGTAGCTTCGAGACCGATCGTGAGACCAATAAAAATACCGAGTGTTGCAGAGCCAAACGTATCTGGAAGGTGGTTGAGCATGGCAGTAATCGTCGCGATGAGCCATGTAAGAGCAACAAGAAAGCACCAAAGAGCAGAGAGGAGAGGGTTGGGGAGCAGGATCAAGAATCGTTTCTTAGGAGCAGTTTGAATTGAGATATCAAGAGAAAGTGACAGTGAAAGGGAATTAGTGTGAAGCCTGAGGGATCTGAGATAGGTTTTGCCTGGAATTAAAAATCGCGTATCAACGGAAATTTGACAGGAGATGGAATTAGCCTCAAAAGAGACAGGAGAGATAGAGATCCAGCGATAAAGATCAGGATTGGGATCATGGGGATGTGGAACGAGTTCCCAATGCCCCTGGAGCATAGTATTGGGAATAGGATTGGAGATAGTAATGAACTGAGATAAGGATTGCGCTGGAAGTGTAGCTTGAAAAAAGATCTTGGGGTGAGAGAGAATGACCTGTGGTGGAAGAAGAGGGGCAGAGGGCATAGCCGCTAGGGCAGCTGCTGCATTCGGGAAGCGCTCGGAAAGCCTAGGCTCGACCATTTTTTCGAGCCATCGAATCCAGTGAATATTGAGTTGCGAAACTAAATGCTTAAAGCTAACGCGATAGCTAATATCAACGAGATTCCCAATCTGATCAGCAGGAGTATTTGTGAGAAGGCAAATGAGAGTCATACCGAGGCCGTATAAATCGGATGCTTCAGAGAGCTGGCGGTGAAAAAGTTGCTCAGGTGGCATAAAGCCGAGTGTGCCTTTGACCACACTGCTCACTCCGACAGAGCCTTCACCGACATGAGCGAAGCCAAAATCTACAAGGAAGAGATTCGCATTAGCATCAATCAAAATATTGTCAGGCTTGATATCACGATGAATAACTGGAGGAATACGATTTTGGAGATAAGCGAGAATATGTAGGACGGAGATGGCGATGTTGCGAATTTCCTCCGAACTAAAAGTGTGTAAGCAGGAGAGAGGTATGGCATCTTTGTACTCCTGGACGAGGCAGAAACCATCATCGGTTTCGAAAGAGGTGAGATAGCGGGGTATACCCGGATGATCAAGATTTTTGAGGAGTTGAAGCTCACGCTGATGAGCGTCAAAATCGACCCAGGAATTCTCAGCCCGAGCGAATTGAAACTGCTTAATAACTACGAGTTGATCAGTGAGAGTATCGGTTGCGAGGAACGTGACGCGTCCGCCGGAACGGTTATGACCAAGCTCTCTTTCGATGTGATAGTGACTCATCATCATAAACGTGAAACGTCAAGAGTGGAAGATAAACAGCCAAACGGAAAGAGCGGGTGAACTAGAGATTGTCAACTACACAGTTCCAGTCATCAATTTTGGCTATAACGGGTGGCTGAGGAGAGTTTAGAGTTTGAGCTGGGAGAGGATTAAATTGGCCTGAGACTGCATAGCTAAGAAGCCCAGCATATTCTCGGATCAAAATGGAAGCGTGCTGGAGTGGAGGCGTAGAGAGGGGAAGTGGTATAGGATAAGGGATCGGTTGGAAGCCAAAGCGGCGAAATGAAAGAAGTGCACGCAACATATGGGGAGCATCTGTGACCAAAAGGATCTTCCGCACGCCTTTAGGACGGAGGAGCGTAGCAGAAAACAGAGCATTTTCCAAGGTCGATTGAGAACATTCCTCACCGCTGAGGGCTTGTGAGGGGACACCTGTTTCCTTCAGCATTTTGACTATGAATTTAGCATCAAGCATACCACTGGCAAAAAGGGTGGGAGCACGATGTGAGTCCCAGAGATAACGGCTTTCAATAACACGTAGATCACGCAACTGCCCTCCGCGTCCAAGAACCACAATTGCGTCAACCGATTCACCAGAGTCTCGTGGCAACCAAGCCGTCAGCCCCCAGGATGCGAGTGAGAGACCTGGCGGTGAGAGACAAAGTGTAATGATAATGATGGTGAGCAAGAGGAAGCGTAAGCGTTTTTGCGACCGTTTCGGCAGCAAAAGCCAAAACACCCAAAGGGCTGCAAACCCGATGAGAAATTCCATACAGGCATCATATTCTAGTAACTAAAGTTCAATATTAAAATGAAACAAAAGAAACACAAATAATCAGTGTAATTACTATAAGAACTCTTTACAAAAAGGTGAGTGTAGCCCTATATCAAGAGTAGAAAGCAAACACTGCTATGTCATTAGAAAATTGTTCTTTAGTTTACAGATTATGCACTGTCACATCTTTCTTTACAGGTAGGGAAATAATGAAAAGAGCTATCTGGCATAGAGTTAAGCGATCGCTGTTTTTTTCTCTTCCCTTTTTACACTTGCAGAATTAAGGAAAGTACAGGTTTCGTGTGACCAGTTGGACAGTGCACGGATCAGCGATTAGGACTGTATTTTGGTTGGCAGACAGCCCATGAACCCGTAGGAGAGTTTGGACGAGTGGGAAGGAGATGTACCACCGTTCATTGAGCGATCGCCCATGAGCAGACTACGAAACGCTTCGAGTTAATGAGAATCCGATTTAAGAATTATATAGAGCTGATAGAGCTTGAACTTTTTCTCAAAGGCGATCGCGGACTGGTTCTGGCCCAAAAATTTTGCATTCTTCTGCGTAGCGGAGGATTTCTCGGAAAAACCAAAAAGTGCTAATTACTCGGCGCACACTCGACGTACGCAGGGTAAGTCCTAATCATTGTCACATTTTTCTTTACAAACGAAGAAGTCCTCAAAACATTTACATAGTCTGCGGTTGAGCGATCGCCCCTTTTCCCTTTTCTCCTTTGAGCGATCGCGAATTTAAGGAAAGTACACGATTTCTATGACAAAACATGGCTGTACCTTTCGTAACTAGAAGAGATGTTGAGAGTGCTTCAAGAAACCCCTAATGCTAGTAAAAAAGGGTTGAATGTCTTTAAGTGTAAGGAATTGAGGCTAATTCGGGGACAAAATTCTAACA
>CBIHQL010000145.1:0-8948 GCA_966211855.1 uncultured bacterium | reverse complement strand
CATCCGTTCATGCAACCGTAGATTTAGCTTCGACAAACCAGGCTCCAGATCCTTTAGAAGTGCTGGAACCAACGCCATTACAGGCAGAATCTCTAGTCGAGCCGAATGTCGAACTGGTTGCACCTCCCACCGCAATTGAGGAACCTGTCGCAGTTCAGGGTACTGAGCAAGCTGCTTCCTTGGTTGAGTCAACACCTGCACCTGCACCTGCTCAAAACTTAGATGAACTCTGGCGACAAATTTTGGGGCTAATTGAGCCACGCAGTACCCAAGCCTTGTTAGGTCAACAATGCCGCTTGGTCAGTTTTCAAGGCAAGCAAGCTTGTATCAGCGTTAAAGCTCAACCCCTCTTCAAAATGGCGCAAGCTCGACTACCCAACGTTGAAGCGGCTTTTGAGCAAGTCGTTGGCAGTGCGGTCAAAGTCAGTCTGGTTGTCGCCGCAGAAGCTCCTCCCGAAGCAACAGCACCATCTGGAGAATCACCACAGGCGATCGCCGCTCCACTCCCAACCCATCACGCTGAACCTGCTCCGCCTCCAGTCCGTACGCCCCCAGTCGTTCAACAACCGTCCCAGCTATCGCCCCCCAGTGTCCAGCCAGCTCCGCCAACGGCTCTTACCCCCCCACCAACGCCTGCTTCGCCTGCTCCCAACTCTGCCGCACCTATTGCAGAAGCAGCGGCAGTTGAGCCTACTACCCCACAGGTGATGAGTTGGCGAGATGAAGATGAAGTAGACCGAGCGGCAAAACGTTTGGCAGACTTTTTTGGTGGCAAAGTTGTAGATCTAGAGGGCAACTACAGCTCAGATGCAGACGAAGTTACAGCCACAATGGCAACTGGCATTCTAGAAGAAGTAGAGGCCGAAACGGATGAGGTGCCTTTCTAAAAAACAGCAAAGAAAAAACGACTGAGATTTCCCAGCCGCTTGGAGAAGTTATGCACTTGCTTTTAAGTTGCCCACTTCTAGGCAGTTTTTCACGCAATTCAGGTTGCTTTTAAGGCTGACCCGAGACATCGAGCAGCAGGTCATCATCATGGCCTTGATGCACTGTTTTCACCCACTTCAACCGCTTGGGTCGCACTGAAATCCGAGCAGTTGTACTAGCAACCACAATTAACCAGTGGAACATGTAAAGACTGCCTCGTAATGACTGAAACGCAGTCCCCAAGAAAGAGTTATCCCAAGCGCGATCGCCCGCAGTGGAGTTGGTCGGGAGTGCCAGTGGAGTTTGCACACGACGCAACCCAATGAACATACCCGTAAACGACAACGCCAGGGTGAGGCTAGCTAGGGGGCTGAGCAACGGCGGGCTATTCCGAGCGATCGCCATCAACAGGTCAGGCACCGAAGCCGTCGGCACAAGGTACTGAATCAGCCAGAAGATAAACAAATCAAAGGTCTTGCGAGGACTCAGGCGACGGTTACGCGCTAAAAACCGCCAGTAGTCAAGATAGCGCTGATAGCCACCTTCAGCCCAGCGATTGCGTTGATGCCACAGTGCGATCGCCCGCGTCACCCCTTCTTCTTCGACAGCAGGCACCGTGAGGAAATCAATATCCCACTGATCGAGGTGCAGCCGGAAGGTGAGGTCTAAGTCATCGGTGATCGTTTCTTCATTCCAGCCACCGCATCGCTCTAGAGCTGTCCGCCGCACAAACTGTCCATTACCGCGCAACTCGCCAATTCCGCCGATCGCGATCCGTTGTTGTTGAAAGAAAGCATCCAATGCCATTTCTGCGGCTTGGCCTTTCGTCCAGAAATTGGTGTTGGCGTTAGCGATCGCTTTACGAACCTGCACTGCCCCCACCTGCGATCGCCGGAATAGAGGCAACACCCGCTGCAATAAGTCACGAGGAACTTGGGCATCTGCGTCAAAAACTGCCACAATGTCACCTTTGGTCAACGGCAACACCTGGTTCAGTGCCCCTGACTTACCTCCCGCAGACCCCGCTGGACGGTGCAATACATTCAGTTGCGGGTACTCACGAGCCAGTTGATCGAGCAACATCGGCGTGCGATCGGTACTACTGTCGTCAATCACCCACAAATCATAGCGATCGGCTGGATAGTCCAAGTCGCAGAGCATCTTGACCAGCTTGCCTACCACCGCTTCTTCGTTCTTGGCAGCAACCAGCAAAGAAACTCGAGGCCACTCTGCCGACTCAGCAACATCTAACGGTGCGGGTGGCTGCATGGGACGCGCCAACATAATTCGTAGGGCGTGAATCCCGATCAGAGTTGTTAACCCAATGACAACCCAAATGCCCCAAGAAAATAAATGGAGGGCGATCGTGCCACTCCAAACAACGGTGAGTGTAAAAGCAGCTTTGCGTCTGCGGCCTTTAAATCCCTTATAAGAAGAGGGGCCTAAGTCCTCTTCCGACTCCGATAAATTAGATAACAGAGAGCTAAGGGACTCAAGCTCGCTGAAGGAATCGTTTCCAGGCCAGGAATTCTCCCGCATAGGTTATTTGATTCAACCACCAATATTTATCTAAACCCTTGAAGATGCTGGAGATAAGGGAACACCAAACCGTACAGCCTTCACATTCAAACCGCTTGCCTACACCCAAAAATATTGATGGGCGTAAAGGCTGGTTGGGCAGGAGTAATTTATTACCTGGTGAAATGGCAATCACAGTATCCACCGCCTAACAACGAGGACTTTTGGTGTCATCATCACCAGCCTCCAGCAAAGCCAGTGCAGCCTTATTGTAACTAACGATTGTTAATTTTCTTAGTAGTGTTTTACCAGGCACTTCACAATCGGCAAGATTGCGTAGGCCAGCACCTCAAAATCCCAACCTCAGGATTCATAGCCCTGTTGCAACTTGAAGGCAGTGGGGAATAATAGCTACGCCCCCCTAGGGTTACTCATTGCAAAATTGAGTGATCCCCAGATGAAGTGTCATTTCAGAAATCATAAATGGGCAATGTAGAGATCAGATTCCTGAATCTTGAGCAGGAGTCAAATTGATGTGCTTGATTGAAGACACTCAAGATTTGGGTGGCTTATGATGGCGAAAATGCATTTCCACTCATCAATTTTTTGTTTTTGAGTTTGTTGCCCCAGCGTTAGTTACTGCCAATTCTGCCGAAATTAAGGAAGATTCGAGCATGTCCATCGAACAACTCCAACCCGCTGCCAGCGGACAAGTGAATGTTTACATGCCTTACTACCAAGGCAACAAGCGTAATGTCTTGCCTCATGCCATTAGCCTTTATCAGCAGGGGTCGTTAGAAGGACAGCGCAATATTGAAGGCGGAGAAGCGATTCCCTTTATTGCCACTTGGAACGTCTCAACGTTGCCTGCTGACTTAACCCGCTGTCGGATGCAGTTTGATGGCAATGCTGAATTGAGCTACGAAGTCATGATGGCAAACTTTGAGTTTGTAGACTGCTTAATCGATGTTTTGGTCAATTTTCGTCGGAGCCGTCGAGCTGACTTCTCCCAAGCCTTCTATCGCAAGTTGCTGAAGATTGAGGACTAACTCTGCGGAATTTGAAGGAATGTATCAACGTACAATGAAATGACAATCCGCAACGTTTCAAGCAGTTAGTTCAGGAGTGAGGGCGTGCCAAAGTCCCCCAAGTATTTACTAGTGGGATCTACTGAAGCCTATAGTGGCAAATCAGCAATGATCCTTGGGCTTGCCTACCAGTTAAAAGAGCAAGGTCTGGATATTGCCTATGGCAAACCAGTGGGTACTTGTCTGAGCGAGTCCCAGGCAGATTCGATCGATGAAGATGTGCGGTTTTTCTCGCAAATCTTGAATCTGCCGACCAACCGCTTGCACTCGACGCTGCTGTCGTTGGATGAAAAAACGGTGCAAGCTCGGATTCAAGGCCGCGATCGCCAAAACTATCGGCAATTGTTGGCTGAGTACTTGCAAGCCCAAAGTGGTGACCTCGTGCTACTGGAGGGGCCAGGCACGCTCGAGGAAGGTAGTTTGTTTGACTTGTCATTACGACAGGTTGCCGAAACGCTAGACGCTGCGGTGTTGTTGGTGGCGCGTTTTCGTTCGTTGTTGCTGGTAGACGGGTTGTTGGCAGCAAAACGACAGTTAGGCGATCGCTTGATTGGCGTGATGATTAACGACATCCCCGCAACTGAGCTAGAAACGGTCGTAACGGTCGTACAGCCGTTTTTAGAGCAACAAGCTATTCCTGTGTTGGGTCTATTGCCACGCAATGATTTACTGCGGAGTGTGAGCGTCCGTGAGTTGGTGCATCAATTAAACGCAGAGGTGCTTTGCCGTAGCGATCGCTTAGATCTGATGGTTGAGAGTTTGACCATCGGGGCAATGAACGTCAGCTCAGCTCTCAAATATTTCCAAAAAGCTCAGAATATGGCGGTGGTCACCGGGGGCGATCGCACCGATATTCAACTGGCTGCCTTAGAAACTTCCACTCAGTGCTTGATTTTGACAGGGCACTTGCCGCCTTCCCCCACTATTCTTAGCCGCGCCGATGACTTAGAGATCCCAATTCTTTCGGTAGACCTCGACACCTTAACCACAGTTGAAATTATCGATCGCGCTTTTGGGCAAGTGCGCCTGCATGAACCGATTAAAGTGCAGTGTGTACGGCAACTGGTAGCTGAGCATTTTGATGCCAAGCAACTGATGACGCGTCTGGGGCTAGAACCCGCTGCTACATTGCCTTAGGCCGGTTTCCAAGTGCCGTGAAACCCTAAAGGAATCACGCTGGGTAGAGCAAGACGACAAACGGGAGCATCGTCTAAGCGATCGCTGGCAAAAATTTGGACTTCGCTGCGATCGCTGTGGCTATCAAAGACAACCGTGAGAATCCAGCCCTGAGTGGGGTTTTCAGCATCCGGTGCATAGATCGGTTCTGTGGGGTAACGGCCTGATCCGAGATCTGCGAGTTGCAGGTTGCCCGTTTGCCAGTCAAACCGAGCGATCGCCCCAAACAGTTCTTGACTCACATCCACATCAGATCGATGCATTGAGCAGTAGGTAAATCGGGTTGACTGACCCACCTCTGCCGGAGCAACAACCGGAAATTCACAACCGCGATCGATTACCTCGGTATTTGAGAGGACTTTGCCAGATTGCGGGTCAAGCCGGAGTTGCCAGAGTGTACCTTTAGCAGCCGTGTGGGTTTGACCGCTAGCTACCTCTTTGAGAAACTGATTGGTCTGAAAGTCGGCGTAACGCACCAGGTCAATAACGACGCTGCCATCAGCATCAACATAGCCATTGCCAAAGTGCCATTGGAACCAAGCTGCTGTTTCGCTCCGGCTAACAACTTCTAAAGTATCGCGATCGAGCACAAGAATTTGCGTGCTTGCCTGAGGTTTCCATTCCAAGGCATCGCTATAACTTTTTAGCTTCAGCAAGACAGGTAAGGGGTTTAGCCGTACTGGTGGAATGCAAAACACTAGGTACTGCCCCGCGAGCACAAAGTCGTGAATCAGCGGAAACCCATCAATGGCGATCGCGTTGTGTTGTCGAATTTGCCCAGAGCGATCGCTGCGGTAGACGTTGAGAATGCCTGTTTTGCCATAAGCGACCCCAAAGTTAAAAATGTCTCCGGTTTGCGGATCGCACTTGGGATGAGCCGAGTAGCGCCAATCATCTTTGAGCTTGCCTAATCTTTCCAACCCCAACGTTTCTAGCGTTTTGAGGTTTAGAGCGTGAGGCTGTCCGCCTTCCCACAGCGCCAACAAGCGATCGGGCAAGGCCAGCACTGAGGTATTGGCAGCATTTTTAGAATCTTTGGTCAAGCGTCCCCACAGCTTAGGCGGCAAAGAGCCATACCCTGCATAAAGCAGTCGGTCTGCTTGCGTTTCTTGCAGATGTCCTGCCGTCTGCACAAACCGATACACCCCAGCTGCACCAGAGCCATCAAAATGGACTCCTAAAATTGCGCCATCACCATCAAACCAGTGCTGCATATCGTTCCCTCCCAGGGAGAGTCGGGCAGGGCCATTACGGTATAGGGAACCCCGCAACCCACCAGGAACAGTACCCGATACAACGGTTAAGGGAGTGAGGTTAAATTCTCGTACCGGAGTGGATGGATTGTTGGTCGTTGGCGGGATGGCTTTAGACCAAGCGGAGGTCTGCTGACGAGGGCTTGTGCTAACCATGTCTCAAAAACCTGTTGTTTCAAGTGGAGAAAATTTGTAGCATCAAAATATGCAACTATTTGCATATACATCCAATCATATGCACTTTATTGCATAGGTCAAGATCAAATTTATGTCGCTCGCTTTTGCAATTTTGGCGGTTTTGGGCGATCGCGCCTGTAGTGGTTATGATTTGGCGAAACAATTTGATGGCTCAGTAGGCTGCTTCTGGAAGGCGACTCATCAGCAAATTTATCGAGAGCTTACCAAGCTAGAAACTCAAGGCTGGATTCACCCAGAAACCGTAGTTCAAACGGGACGGCCTGACAAAAAGCTGTATCAAATGACCGACTTGGGGCGGCAGAAGTTGATTGTTTGGCTGACAGAACCCTGCGAAACCAGCCCGATTAAAGAAGACCTGCTTGTGAAAGTATTTGCGGGGCATCTAGCGGCTCCGGGAGCGATCGCGGCTGAGTTGCAACGACACCGCAACCTTCATCACCAAAAGCTGGAACAGTACTACGCCATTGAGCAACAGTATTTTGCCCACCCCCAAAGCCTATCAACAGAGGCAAAATTTCGGTACTTAACCTTGCGTCGCGGCATCGGCTATGAGCAAGAGTGGTTGAGATGGTGCGATGAAGCCATTCAACTGTTAGCCGAGACAAGAGCGAATTAAAGCTACGACAGGATTTAAATCTGGTTCAGGTCTGGTAGAATAGCGGGGTTGTTCAGTCCGAGACTGGCTTTGAGTCAATCGATCAATCTGCCAAAAGTAGACGATTTCTTACAAGAGCTGGCGACCATTCAGCAAACAGGCTCGAAGCGCATCGCCTTGCTGGGGTCGCGTCATGTGCCAATCACTCATCAACACTTGATTGAGATGATGAGTTACGCCTTGGTGTTGTCGGGTAACCGCTTGATTACCTCCGGGGCAACGGGCACCAATTCTGCTGCCATTCGGGGTGCCATGCGGGCAGATCCAAATTTGCTCACGGTGATTTTGCCTCAAAGCTTAGATCGACAACCCCTAGAATCTCGCGATCAGTTGGCGCAGGTGATGCATCTGGTCGAAAGCTCAGAAAACGACCACATGAGCCTCGCAGAAGCAAGTGCGCTCTGCAACTTAGAAATTATTTCCCGGTGCCAACAACTGATTTGTTTTGCCTTCCATGACAGTCATACGTTGCTCAAAACCTGTCAGGATGCCGAAGATCAGCGTAAGATTGTGACGCTGTTTTACTTCGACTAGCAAGAGGTTGTTTGTGCAAATGTCAGCGTCCCCGGTGTTGCTGTATGCGATCGCCGCAGCATTCGTTTTAGTTTATTTCCCGTTTCTCGTAGTTGCCTATGAGCGAGTGCGGATCGGGCCTGAAGCCTTGCGATCGCCTCGGTCAGCCACGGTCTTAGATAAACTCCCTCCCCATGCTCAGCGGGCAACTTGGGCACACCAAAACTCATTTGAGTCGTTCACGCTGTTTACCGCAGCAGCTTTGATGGCTTACGTCACGCAGCAAAATTCTGTAGTGGCAGTGGGGGCTGCGATCGCTTATGTAGTGGCGCGGTTGCTGTTCTCAGTCTTTTATATTTTAGATGTCTCCCTGGGGCGATCGCTGATGTTTGCGATCGGCTCACTGTGTATCATCACGCTCATGGGCATGAGTTTAATTTCTGTTAGCCATACTTTCTAAAAGTTGTGCTCAAACGCAGGGTTGCAGCTTTTGCTAGGATGACAAAATTGACAGGTTGATGGGCCTGTAGATATAGCATTTAAAAGTTTATTCATTGGATTCATGGCTTCCACGTACTCTTTTGATATTGTCAGTGACTTCGATCGCCAAGAGTTAGTCAACGCAGTCGATCAAACCGTGCGCGAAATTAAAAGTCGCTACGACCTCAAAGATACGAAAACGACGGTTGAACTAGGCGATGAAGC
Source organism: uncultured bacterium (assembly GCA_966211855.1). Classification (GTDB taxonomy): domain Bacteria; phylum Cyanobacteriota; class Cyanobacteriia; order FACHB-46; family FACHB-46; genus CBIHQL01. Next base: position 915 of record CBIHQL010000145.1, on the reverse strand, counting down.
AATTACGATCAACACGAATAGTGAGTTTACGCTCGAAGCAATTCACACCGTGTTGCAGACAAAAGCCGCTAAGCGCAACTTATCACTCAAGATCTTTGACTACGGGAAAGTAGAACCCGCCAGCGGCAACCGAGTGCGCCAAGAAATCAAGCTCAAAAAGGGAATTAGCTCAGAAATTGCTAAGCAAATCTCCAAGCTAATCCGCGATGAATTTAAGAAAGTTCAACCCGCAATTCAAGGCGATGCAGTGCGAGTTTCTGCTAAAGATAAAGACGATCTGCAAGCAGTGATCCAACGACTTCGGCAAGAAGATTTACCTGTGGCTTTGCAGTTCAACAACTATCGGTAATCTACCTTATTCGACGCGATCGCTCTCAGGGCGTGACACCGAAAACGGAATGGGGTTGCCTTGAAACGGTGTGGCTTGCTCAGACGCTTGAGTCGGGCCACCTTCAGCCCAGCGCTTAGCAACATTAATAAAATCAGACGGCATCATAATAATCGTCGTCGTGTTATTTTCAGCCCCAATTTCCGTTAACATTTGCAAGCGCCGAAGTTCTAAAGCTGAGGGATTTTCAGAAATATTGCGCGAGGCTTCTGCTAACTTCAGCGAGGCTTCTTGCTCCGCCCCTGCTTTAATAATTCGTGCCCGCTTCTCCCGAATAGCTTCGGCCTCTTTTGCCATTGCTCGTTGCATGTTCGGGGGAATTTCCACATCTTTCATTTCAACCCGCTCAATCACAATCCCCCAAGGCTCTGTGATTTCATCAACAATCTCTTGCACTCGAAAGTTGATTTTGTCACGATTCTGCAAGACATCATCTAATATATTTTGACCAACTACATTTCGCAGTGTTGTTAGAGCTGATTCGTAAATAAAAGCTTAAGTTGCGAATCGCTTGAGCATCAGCCGCA
>CBIHQL010000144.1:0-8948 GCA_966211855.1 uncultured bacterium | reverse complement strand
AACAGTGCTATTGGTCGGATTTTGATTTCGCAAAAGCTGCCCTACCTGACCCATGAGCGAGCCTAATTTGCCTTCATCAAGCAAGGTATTGATCAGAGATAGACCGCTGGTAGAGAGCAAAAGTTTGTTGACATCTTGCGAGGCTCCGTTGCCATTGCCGTTGTTACCATTCGCTCCCGGAAAAGAATAAATTCGAGCATCTCCTAAGACACCGGGTTGTGGTGCGAGGGCGCGTAAAACTTCAGGCAATTGCTCGGCAAGTTCGGGCCAAATATTGGTGATCAAATTAGCGGTTAAGTTGGCATTGCTAATTGTATTTTTGGCTTCGAGTTGTGCCTGAATCCCTTCTGCTTCGGCGAGGGCTTTGTCTCGGTTGGCGATCGCTAAAGTCCGGATGGCTTCAGCTTCTAGTTCAGCCGCTTGTTGGGCAATTTCTGCTTGCCGCCGCCGCCGAAACACATCAATTTCGACAACGTTTTGTTCACGAACCCGTTTTTCTTGAGCTTCTTTTTCAGCGGCAATCACGGCTAAGCGTTGCGATCGCTCGGCTTTCTCAATTTCAGTGGCGGTGGTGACTCCGGCTTCGGCTTTAGCTTGTTGGGCTTCGGCGACGAAACTCTCGCGCTTTTTGTTAGCAACGGCGATCGCGACATCTTCTTGAGCTAAGCGAGCTAGACGTTCGGCCTCAGCTACTTGTACCTGGGCTTGCAGACGGCTGGCATCAATCGTTTGTTGGCGGATGATCTCAGCCACTTCGGCTTCTTGCCTTTGCAGGGTTTGCGTCACTTTTAACTTCTTGTTGCGTTCTTCTAAGTCAATATCCGCTTCAATTTGACTTTGCTGAATCGCCAACTTTTTGCGGATTTCTTCTTCTTCAACTGCTTTCGCCTGCAAAATTTTGGTGCGTTGCGTGGCAGCCGCTTCTCGGTCTTTGGCTTCTTGAATTTCCCGTTCGCGTTGAGCTGTTAGAGCTTCAATTTCTAACTGCTGGGCGAGCCGAGCGCTTTCTTTTTCTTGCTCAATTTGCAGCGATCGCTTCTGAGCATCCAGTTCTTTCTGTTCGATCGCTACCTGGGTGACCAGTTCAACTTCCCGTTTTTGTTGAATCGATTTTTGAATTGTTTCGGTGCGTAGCCTCACACCTTGCGCATCAAAGAAATTATTAGTGTCGTAGGTGTCGCTTTCTTGAATTTCAGAAATGGCAATATTGTTGAGCGTTAAACCGACTTTGCCCAAGTCTTGCTGCATGAGATTTAAGACCTCTTGAGCAAACCCCAACTTGTCTGAGTCAATTTCAGCTAAGTGCTTTGTTTTGGCAGCGGCTCGAATTGCGTCATCAGCCCGCTTTTCCAAAGCATTTTTGATGTCGTCTGGGGTGATTTTCTCGTTTTGTGAAAGTCGGGCAGCCGCGGTCAACACATCTTCTTCACGAGCATTGATACAGACATAGAAGGTTACTCGCATATCGGCCCGCAAGTAGTCTTGGGTGCGTACAGCCAATTTGCCAGTCCGCTCGACATCAATTGAAATCTCTCGAAGTGGGACGCGAGTCAACTTGTGAAATCCGGGTAGGACAACGCAACCGCCATTGAGAATCACTGACTTTTGCTTTACAAACACGCCCCCAGTTCTGACAAAAGCCTCGTTGTTGGGCGTGATCACATAAACACGTGTGTAAGACCAAACACCAACCAACAGCAAGATAATCAGCGCGGCAAACAATCCCGGCCAAAACAGCAAACTGCCACCCACCTGACCGATAACTGGAGACGGCATCAGGTTAGTCGGTTGTAACGCCACTTCAGTGCCAAAAGACGTTTGATTGCCTGCTTGATGGGTTTGATGGCTAGGCGAAATCGAGGTAGCTTCAGCAGGCGCGATCGCAGGCAGGGTTTGAATGAATGTGAGCCAGAACAACATAGACTGAACCTTAACGATTGGGGGGACGAGAGGCGTTAGACAACCAGCGGTCTTCATCTAGGCTGTCTTTGGCGATGACTAAATAGTTGTCGTTGTAGCGATCGATGACTAAAACTTGCGTGCCGTGCTTAGGTGAGATCGTGGCCCATGCAGGTAAAACGGCGTGAATGGTGACCAGATTTCGTGCTGCATCAATCACATCGACCTGACCAATCTTGCCGACCTTTTCGCTAGGAATTGTGGCAGAACTGACGCGACCGACGCAGCCAATCAGGCGATCGCTACTGGCATCTTCTCCAAAAGCAGCCAGCATCTTACCGATGGGGCGAGCCACTAGACTACCGACAAATAGAGCGATCGCCAGTGAACCTAGAAAAATCAGATGGCCCCAAAAACCGCTGGGTATCTGACCAAACAAATCGCCCAAGATGACATTCAGCATCCAGCCAAAGGCTCCCCAGAGGCTGAGGTCGGTGGCGATCAATAAGATCAGAGGTGCTTTGCCAAAACCGAGCCAACTCAGAACCTGAACTGCGCTAAAGTCACCATCGGCATCGGTATCTAAATCAAACGGATGTTCACTAATTTCTAAATCGGTGTCTGCATCGACATCTAAGTCAGCATCTAAATCGTCATCGCCTCCACCCGAAATGATGACGACGGCAAATAGCAAAACGCCCATCCCTAAAAAGATCCAGTAGGGCAGATTGGCAACATTAAATAACATGAATGCCTAAGCACTGATAAATCAAAGTCTGCAAAGAGGCGGCAGTTTCTCCACCAAGGTAGCTGCGATCTCTCTAGAGGTAGACGAAATTAACAGATTTCTTAACTAGTCTTGGCCCATGTGCTGCAACCGCTGAGGCGATCGCGCACAGACAGAAGTGTTTTATACAGAAATTCAAGCCAAAACTTATAGATTGAAAAGATAAATTAATAAGTTTCTAGTTAAATATACAGATGCAACTTAGCGATAACTACAGATTTACCAGAGCGAAGGGTTTGACAGCCTTGCGTTGCGGCAGCGATCCAAAGCATGAGACTGTATAAATACGGATATTAGCAATCAGCATCTACAACGACTTATTTTTATGAACGTTTCTAAGTACAAGCCTGCTCTGCCTTTAGCGCCCCTGAGCCAGAAAGACTCTCAAGCTTTAGAATCGTTATTCTCAGGGGTTGACAGTGATCAGTTGGGGTTGCTAGAGGCTTTAGAGATCTCGCAATTTATTTCCTTGCTTGGTTCAGCCGAAGAAGTGAGTTGGATGATTGGTAGTTCGTTTTCAACCGCAGGTTTGACTGAGTGGGTAGAGGTTGGCTAGCTGCATTCATCTAGCACAATTAATAGACAGAACTAAGCTACTTGCAAAAAGCTTGTGGCAGACCAAATCTGCGCTAGAGGGTGAAGCAGTTTCGCTAGAATAAAAGCATTGGAACGTCTCAGCCAGCCGCAGTGTAAACTTGTTTGCTGATTGAACCCCAGCCTTTTTGGATTTATTTATAGTGCGACGTTTAAGCTTTGATTCAATCTGAAGCCTTAGAACTACTAGAATGGCCCCGCTTGTGTCAGCATTTATCAACCTTTGCCGCCACGAAGCTAGGGGCGATCGCTGCTCGACACCTGCAAATTCCGACTCACATTGACGAAAGCTTAGCGCTGCTAGCCCAAACCCAAGAAGTTTACGCATTAGAAAGTCGCCTCACGGGAGGGTTATCCTTTGAAGGCATTCACGACATTGGTGAAGCGTTAGAACGAGCCGAGCATCAAGGTTTGTTATCGGGTGACGAACTATCTGCGATCGCCACGACCTTAGCCGGAGCACGCAACTTGCGGCGGGTGATCGATAACCAGCCGGATGTGCCTGTCTTGGCAAACTTGATTGCAGACTTGCGCACCTACCCAGAACTCGAACAAGAGATTCATCATTGCATTGACGATCGCGGCAAAGTCACCGATCGCGCTAGCCCTAAATTGGCAGGGATTCGTGAGCAACAACGCCACAGTCGCGATCGCGTTTATCAACTGCTGCAAAACATTCTGCAACGCCAAAGCAACGCCGTACAGGAGCAATTGATTACTCAGCGGGGCGATCGCTTTGTGATCCCGGTGAAAGCGCCGCAGAAAGATGCCATTCCGGGGATTATTCACGATACTTCGATGAGTGGGGCGACGCTGTATGTTGAACCGCATTCCACCGTGCAGCTCAATAATCAGTTGCGGCAGTTATTGCGCCAAGAGCAAGCCGAAGAAGAAGCGGTGCGTAGAGCCTTAACTGAAAAAGTAGCCGCCGTTTTGCCCGACTTGGAGCGGTTGTTGGCGATCGCGACGACTTTAGACTTGGCAACTGCACGCGCCCGCTACAGCTTATGGCTGGGGGCTAATCCTCCCCGGTTTATCGATCGCGCAGAGCAAGAAACGATCACCCTCCGACAATTGCGGCATCCGTTGTTGATGTGGCAGCAACAGCATGAGCAAGGGCGATCGGTTGTCCCGATTGATTTGGTGATTCGCCCGCAGATTCGAGTTGTTGCAATTACAGGGCCGAATACAGGCGGCAAAACAGTCACTCTCAAAACGCTGGGCTTAGCCGCTTTAATGGCAAAAGTAGGCTTATTTATCCCGGCGCGAGAACCTGTCGAAATTCCCTGGTTTGACCAGATTTTGACCGATATTGGTGATGAGCAGTCGCTAGAGCAGAGCCTTTCCACTTTTTCTGGGCATATCCGGCGAATCACCCGCATTTTAGAAGTGATTACGACTGATTCATTAGTGCTACTCGATGAAGTGGGTGCCGGAACCGACCCGTCGGAGGGAAGTGCTTTAGCGATTGCTCTGCTGCAATATTTAGCTGAATCCGCGCAACTGACGATCGCCACCACTCACTTTGGCGAACTCAAAGCCCTTAAATACCAAGACGAGCGATTTGAAAACGCGGCGGTTGAGTTTGATGACCTCTCCCTTTCGCCGACTTATCGGTTGCTGTGGGGCATCCCTGGACGCTCTAATGCCCTGACGATCGCTCGGCGTTTAGGCTTGCCAGAAGCAATTGCCACTCAAGCGCAAACCTATGTGGGTGGAGGCTCAGAAGAAATCAACCAAGTCATTGCCGGGTTAGAAGCACAGCGACGGCAGCAAGAAACCAAAGCCCAGGAAGCCTCGCAGTTGTTAGAGCAGGCCGAACGACTGCATCGAGAAGTGTCCCGTAAAGCTTCTACCTTGCAAGAACGCGAACGGGATCTGCAACTCGCACAAGAAAAAGCCGTTCAGGATGCGATCGCAGAAGCTCGACGAGAAATCGCGCGGGTGATTCGCCAATTGCAGCAAGGCCCGATGACGGCTCAAGACGCTCAAAAAGCTACCGATGCCCTCAATGAAATTGGCGAACGGCGCTTACCGTCAAAACGGCAGAAAGCCCCACCCCCAAAACCCGCCTTTCGACCGCAAGTGGGCGATCGCATTCGCATTCCTCGCTTAGGGCAAACCGCAGAAGTGTTGAGTGCGCCAACTGATGATGGGGAACTGACGGTACGCTTCGGCCTCATGAAAATGACTGTGGCCTTGGTAGACATCGAATCGCTGGATGGGCAAAAAGCCACGCCCGTCGCGGCGAAACCGAAACCTGCCCCAGAGCCACCCCCGGCAGAGACCAAACCTGCCCCGATTATTCGTACGTCACGAAATACAGTGGATGTGCGCGGTAGCCGAGTATCAGAGGCTGAGGTAACGCTAGAGCAGGCAATTAAAGAAGCTCAAAATCAAGGAGCACTCTGGATAATCCACGGTCACGGTACGGGGCGCTTACGTCAAGGAGTCCACGAATTCCTCAAGCAACACCCCCAAATCGATCGCTGGGAAGCCGCCGAGCAATCCGACGGAGGTTCTGGCGTCACGGTTGCCTATCTGAAATAGAACAACGACGATCTGTAGGGGCGAAGCATTTGCGCCGTGATCTTTTGCTCAATACCTTAATCTCTGCTGCAAATGCTTCGCCCTTACCCGCACATTTAATAGACTTCCTGCACAAATCAAAGTTAGCCCCCCTAACCCCCCAGTTTTGGGGGGAATTTTAATGGAGCTTCCCCCAGAATTGGGGGACGGGAGGGGGCCGCAAAGTATTCACGCAGGCGGTCTAATGAAAAATAAATTTCTGATCGTGATCAATTAGGCGATCGCGCAACTTTCGCTCTCAGGTACTTGGGTTTCAATCGTGATCTCTTGATAGCCACTGGTTCTCAAAATTTGCTCAATCAAGTGAGCTGCATTCTTATTCGCCGCCTCTAAAATATTGTTTTCGCAAGCCTCAGTTTGAATCTTTCTTAAAGCTTCACGCTGGGCGTTTTCTTGCAGTTCCAACTCAGCATTAGGGCCAAGCCAGTTCCGGTAATGCGCCAAGATGTTCGATCGATTCACATCCAGCGTGGTATCCGTGATGTGAGGGGCAGGCAACAGCACGTGAATTTTGTGATGGTCGGGGTCAATGGTTTTGGCTTCGAGCTTACTGATATCGATGCCAGCGCGAACCGTACCCACCCCTTCGTAAACTAAGTTGGTGTCACCGAGCGGAATCCCGGCTAGCTTTTGGGCCTGATTGGTGACAATCGTAGCTTTGGTAGACATATAGACTGTGGTCAAGTCGCTGGCATCTTTCAAGCCACTAATAATCAAATTGCGCACTTCTTGAGTAGTTTGAGTGGTGACCCATTGCCCTGAGAACGGTAAAACGCTGAATCCCCGCCAGTTTGACAACAAAATCGCTACAGTCACCAAGCAAATCCAAGGAAGGGCACTCAGCACTTTTCCAGTGGTATCTTGAAAAGTCTGTCTTAACGAGGTCATTGAGCCTTCTCCTCAACTTCGGTTGCGATCGCGCTTTTACTTCTGACTATTTAAGCCGGATTCGTCGCGTAAATGCACGCTTGCTTCTGGGATTTCTCGTTTAGCTGTGGAAGTTTAAGAAAATTGATGGGTTTCTGGTTAGACTGGCACCAAATCAGCGATCGCGAGCTCTGCGTCAAACTCTGCCTCTCTCAACAGGAAGATTTGGCAACGTCAGAGAAATGGCTATCCTAGCTAAAATGACTGTTGAGCCATTGCCCCTTGAGTTACCTGCGCTAGGTTCTAACCCAGCTTAGGTCGCAGGAAACCCACTCTAAAGATTTCAAGTCTTGTTTCAAGACCTGTAACCACTCGGTCAAAGTTCCCTCTTTTTTCTATTCTGAAGTTATGCGCTCCACCATTAAGTCGCCCGCTTCATCTCAATGGGAAGAATTTCCCCTCGCTTCCCCACCAGACTCTGGGCAGCTCGATAACATTAAGGCTCATATAGACCTGGTGTTACTAGCACTCGAAGCTCTGGCGGGTATCGGCTCTGAGGCAATGCTGCAAGCTGCGGCAGAACTCAATGTAGAAGAGATGGTCAGCGATCGCGTGGCGCTTTGGCGACTTCGGCAATCTAGCCCGCTGCGCAAGGGTCAAGGTGGACGCAAAAAATTGGATGTTGAGGAGGCGCGATCGCTCGTTTTGATTAGTTGCCATTTAGCCAAGCAGCACCATGAGCTAATTCGGCGAGCTGTCGCTTTGTTAGAACAACTGACCGAGCAACAGAAGGAACCTCACCAAGCGGCACTCTTGGGTGACTATCTCGATAAGTTTAATAACACTTATCAAGAACGCATGGAAGCCGGAGACGAAACCCCACCTGACGTGTTGACGCATTTGGCTTTGAAGCTGCTGATTGATTTGTTGTTCTACAGCACTGCGGGTGGCCCCCGGCGATTTTGGTTGGCGCTCTTAGATCACTCACGCGAGAGGGCTGCCATCGCCTAACCATGCTGCGCCTTTGATTCGATCTTGCCAACTGCCTAGCCTATCCCGACGCACTCCAGAACCTCCCATGGCTTTTTTGTCTTCTTCCGTTTTGCGACGGTATACTCCACCCACCTGCACGCTAGAAATTGTGGCGAAAGACTCTCCACTCTCTCGCTGGGCAGGCCGACCGATTTTGCGCCAACTCAAATTTCAACTGAGCTTAGATGATCCCCGCCTGTCTGAAGCAGAACAGGTGACGCTTCGAGGCGATCGCGACCAGCTAGATGAGTTGGCAGAAGCGGTGAGTGCTTATGTACAAGACTTTCTCCAACAATCTCCGTCTTTGCTCTACTCAGCTCTGCGATCGCCAACTCTGGGATCTGTCAATGAAGATGCCTCCGCTCAGATCCGTGACAGAGAAACAGGGAGTGGTGCTACTGCAACACTTAGCTTAGTGAACCCAGGCGATTTCCAAGAGCCCGCAGCAGAAGCAACCGCATTCGGGGAATCAAACGTCATTCCACTTCCCCCTGCTCCGTTGATTTTGCAGGCTCCTCAAATTTCGCTGCAACCAGAAGGATTACTTTCTCACAAGCTAATTTTAGGGTCACTGGCGACGGCTACTTCTGGCCCTCACTTGATTTTGTCCTCGCTCCAGTTGTCCGATTTAGCGACCGCTCTAGATGAGTATCTGGCAGATGCGATGTCTTTGCCAGAACTAAATCGAATTCGGGCTGTACCCTCAATTCCGACTTGGGCAAGAACGGCGGCGATGCTGGTGTTGACTGCTGGGGTGACCGCAGCCACCGTGAAACTCTTTGATCGTCCTGAGCCAGCGTTACAAACGGCAGTATCGCTGACCACCCCTCAGACTGCCAATCAAACAGCGATCGCCAACGGTCAACCTGGGGGGCAAACCTTGGGTGTGCCGTCTCCACCTCTGCTCTCGCAGCAAACCTTACCACCCCCACCCCCCGCAGGCGCGATCGCCTCGTCTAAGCTTCCTGGAGTTGCGGTGCCTGGAACGACGACCAGCCCTCAAATTTCGATTAGCAAGCCCTCAGCCCTCCCGGCCCCGATTAATATCCAACCGCAGGAAGCCCCGTCTGCTAAGCAAGCGCCCTCTGTAGAAATTGAGCAGGCACCTGTTGTGGCGATCGCACCCCCACCACCCCCAGAATCACCGACACGGCACCCACCCGCACCTAGTGAGTCTAGT
>CBIHQL010000143.1:0-8964 GCA_966211855.1 uncultured bacterium | reverse complement strand
TGTCGATGAGTCGATTTCTCAGGCGGGTTCTCTCGTCGCCTTCGATCGCCTGCGGTTTGACTTCAACTGCCCTCGCCCATTGACCCCGGAAGAAGTGCAGCAAGTCGAAGAATTGGTGAACACCTGGGTGGCAGAAGCTCACGATGCCCACATTGCCGTCTTGCCGTTAGCTGAAGCGAAGGCACGGGGTGCTGTGGCGATGTTTGGCGAGAAGTACAGTGACGAAGTGCGCGTTCTCGACTTCCCCGGTGTCTCAATGGAGTTGTGTGGTGGGACTCACGTCAACAACACAGCCGAGATTGGGGTGTTCAAGATCGTTTCCGAAACGGGTGTTGCTTCTGGAGTCCGACGCATTGAAGCGGTAGCGGGTCTGTCGGTGCTGGACTACCTCAATGTGCGCGATCGCGTGGTGAAAGACTTGAGCGATCGCTTCAAAGCCAAGCCCGAAGAACTACCAGAGCGGATCACGACGCTGCAAACCGAGTTGAAAAATACTCAGAAACAACTCGAAACCGCTAAAGCTGAGTTGGCTCTGGCGAAATCCGATCAATTGCTCGGTCAAGCCGAAGCTGTTGGCAACTTCAAAATTTTGGTGGCGCAACTCGAAGGCGTTGACCCCGAATCGCTAAAAACCGCCGCCGAACGCCTCGCGCAGAAATTGGGCGAAGGTGCTGTGGTACTCGGCTCAGTCCCCGAACCTGATAAGGTCAGTCTGGTAGCAGCGTTTAGCCCCTCGGTGGTTAAAGCAGGGTTGCAAGCCGGAAAGTTTATCGGTGCGATCGCCAAGCTCTGCGGTGGTGGTGGGGGTGGTCGCCCGAACCTAGCGCAAGCGGGTGGACGAGATGCCAGCAAACTCCCCGCAGCCCTTGAAGAAGCCCGCAATCAACTGCAATCTAGCTTGAACAACGCTTAATCACTCACCTCAAATTAGTAATTGGGCACCTGAAATAGGGTGCCTTTTTCTTTGGAGGCTCATCCAGAATCGACTGTAGCCAGCGTGGAGAATCTAGAGACTATGCAAGGACAGGTCTGGTCATGCAGATGCGTAAATGGTTTCGGTTGTTGGCTCAAGGGATTGCCATTACAGGAGTTGGGGCGATCGCAGTCTTGGCGATTCCTAACCCTTATCAATGGGCAGCGTTAAACCGAGTTGGGTTGGGGCCAAGCAAAGAAGTTTGTGAAAACCCCGAAGCCATGCGGCATTATCTTCAGCGTGGCGGTGACCCTAATCGCGTCATCTCCTACCACCAAACGGTCGATATCACGCAGTCTTTACTGGAGTGTGCCAACCGGGATGTAGCCGATCTGCTGCTTGCTAGCCCCCGACTGAACCCTAACCTAGAGCTAAAACATGCCGTCCAGCCTCGTTATAAACAAAAAGCGGATCGGCAAATTGTCGAGCGGCTGCTAGATTTAGGTGCTGAGGTTAACATCCGCGATGATCAAGGCCAAACCCCCTTGCATGTTGCTGGCAACCCAGAGATTGCCCAACTTTTGATTTCACGCGGTGCTCAGGTCAATGCCCAAGATAATCAAGGCCAAACTCCCTTGCATTTGGCTAACAGTTTGGCGATCGCTCAAGTTTTAGTCACTCATAATGCTGAGCTCAACACTGTGGATGGCAATGGCGCAACCCCACTCCATAAAGCAGTGCTCGATGCCAGTCAACGCAACATTGTCAAACTACTGCTAGCTCAAGGTGCGGTGGTGAATGCTCGCGATCGCCAAGGCCAAACTCCTCTGCATCTAGCCCTAAAAACGCCACAAAACACAGTCACCGTGCAGCAATTGTTGGCAAGCGGAGCCGATATCCGAGTGGCTGACAACAAGGGCAATACCCCGCTTCACCAAGCCTATCGTCCTGAAGAAGTCGCTTTGTTGCTTGCGAGTGGTGTCAGCCCTAATCTGCAACGTCAAGATGGTCGCACGCCTTTATCGCTAGCGGCAGAGACAGGCAACTTGCCAAAAACGCGGCAACTATTGGCTCGGGGTGCTGATGCTAATCTGGGCGATCGCTCCGGCATGACACCACTTCACTGGGCGGCTCTCGGCACGAACCCAGAAGTGGTTAAGTTGTTGTTAGCTCAAGGGGCAGCGGTTGAAGTCAAGCGTCAGGACGGTAAAACTCCTCTAGCCTTAGCCACTCTCTATCATCCCAACCCGAAAATTATGCAGCTTCTGCTTCAGGGGGGGGCTCAGGTGAGCGCTAGAGATCAGCAAGGTAGAACCCCACTTCACAACGTCGCGATCGCTTCAGAGATTGAAAAACAGGCAGCCTTCGAGCTGTTGTTGGCAAGCAAAGCTGATGTCAACGCCAAGGATAATCAAGGCAAGACTCCACTCCGCCTAGCTCAACAGGCAGGCTTAACAGGAGAAGTGACTTGGCTGAAGCAGCATGGCGCGATTGAGTAAAAATGCGCTCAGAATTTGGCAGTGAAGTGGCCTAAGCACCCTAAGCTGAGGCTGTTTCAACTGGACGATGTTGTTCAATTACACGGCAGCATTCGTCAACATCGGCTTGCTGCTTTAAGGCTTCAACGAGCGCTTCGTAGGCATCCCAATGCTGTTGTAAAAGATTGCGGGCTTTTAAGACAGACCAGCGCTCTTTTTCTTGGCCTTCGCGATCGGGGCGATTTAGTTGTGCCCAAATCATCCGAAACTTCTGGAGGTCGTCGGCTCCTCCTTCGGCATTGCCATAGACGATCGTCTCAGCCACACCTCCTGCCATCCAAACCGTGCAATAGCGTTCTAAAAGCTGAGCTGAAAGCGTCCCTTTGGCGAGTTCAGCATCGAGTTCTTGAGTGCCAAACGTAACGCCGCCTTGACCGGGTTGCCCTTGCTTAAATGCATCCCAAGCGCTGAGGGCGTAACCTGTGACCGGGATGTTGAGTAAGTAAGCAATCAAGAAATGCCCTGCTTCGTGATGAATGACGCGATCGCGGTGGCTGGGCGACAATCTTGCAAACCAATCCACAATCAGAGTGCCGCCCGTGCCTTGCCAGAGAAAGCGATCGATCGCAAAGAAACCAAGCAGAACGGCAGTGGTCGTCGCAGGTATGGTTGGTGATAACTGGATCAGTGGGCCGAGCAAACTCAAGAGAGTGGTGGCAAAAACGCCAATGGCAATCAAGTTGAGAGTGGTTTGACGCATAACTTAGGGAGACGGAGACGACGAGTTGTTACCCGGCAAGTTGCGGGCTTTGTAGAAGGTTTCTAAACTGTTGCGATCGCCAATAAACCGCCAGTGCCAGGGTTCGTAACTCACACCCTGAGGGTTGTTTGGCGGAAACGAAATTTCAAAATTAAACCGCGCCGCATTACGTTGCAGCCATTGAAAGGCCGAAGTTTCTTCAAAGCTCTGGCTGAGGTTTGTACCTGGAGCGTTGAGATCGCCAACATCGATCGCGTAGCCTGTGTGATGCTCGCTATAACCGGGAGGCGCGCTAACTTCGGCACGTTGCTGGGCACTTTGTTCTCGCTCAGCCTTGACATCAAAAAACACGTGCTGCTGATCAGACAGAGAGCGAAAACCAGAGAGAGGGACGATCGCAATTCCATCTGCTTGAGCTGCTGCCACCATATCTTCAAACGCTGCTGCTGCCGCCCGTCGCATCTGAATGCTACCGTCCATCGACAGGGCGACTAACTCAGAGGCCGGGGCTTCTGGATAAGGCAGATGACCTAACAAGTTATCGACATTTTCACCAGGAGTTACTGAAGGAATTGGAGTATTCGCTACAGGATTTCCGGGCACGGAACTGACAGGATTTGAGGAGGGTGCTTTTTGAGCTTGACCCACCAGCCAAATACTGAGAACGAGAGCGATCGCACTGAGACTGCCCCCAGCGATCAGCCAACGCTGCTTCCCTTGCGATTGAGGTTGAATATCGGGTGTTTCGCGGACGGCCTCTGGGATATCACCGGGTAGATTTCGTGGAGGTTGCGGTGATTGTCCTGGCAGATCGGTGTTACTCAACATTCAACTCCTGCGCTTGATAGAACATGACAAGATCGCACCCAACTCTAATAAGAATTCTAGACTGTTACAGATTGCTACAACGACTTCGCTGCTGCTAACTACACTGCTTGCTATGTCCAGTCTGGAAACGAATCTGCTCAAACTTTATCTACCTTTAATTGGCTGGGTTTTGCTGGGGCTATTGCTGGGCTATCGCTTGCCGAAGCGGGTGATTGGATACCTGGGCAAGTTTCTGTTTTGGATTGGCGTGCCGATCAGTATTACAGCCTTTTTACGCGGAGCTAACTTATCGGGTGCCATTTGGATCGCGCCCGTAGCAGCTTGGGCCGCAATTTTGTTGGGAGCAGGGTTGGCGTTGGTATGGTTGCGAGGGCGATCGCCGTTGATTTGGAACCGAGCCACGCAGGGCAGTTTTTTGCTAGCAGCAATGGTCGGTAACACTGGGTATTTGGGCTATCCTGTCACTTTAACCTTGGTAGGAACCAAATATTTCGGCTGGGCATTGTTTTACGATTTGCTGGGCACGACGCTGGGCGCTTATGGCTTGGGAGTCGCGATCGCTGCCAAGTTTGGCAATGGCACCCAAGGGTATGGCTGGCTCTGGAAAGCACTTCTGCAAAATCCGGCTCTCTGGAGTTTAGGCTGGGGCTTGATACTGCGTAACTACCCGCTGCCACCACTCGTTGAACATACCTTAACCCAAACTGCCTGGGCGATCGTGGCCCTGTCGTTGATGTTAATTGGGATGCGACTCAGCCAACTATCTTCGTGGCACAGCGTGCAACCCGCCATCCTCAGCCTTAGCCTCAAAATGCTCCTTGTCCCTTTAGTGTTGGGTTTTGGCCTCTCCCTGGTTGGGTTTCACGGGCCACCGCAATTGGTGATTGTGCTGCAAATGGCGATGCCTCCTGCCTTTGCCACCTTGGTCATTGCCGAAGCCTATGAGCTAGACCACGATTTAGCCGTGACAGCACTAGCGATCGGGTCAGCGGGCTTGCTACTCCTGTTGCCTGTCTGGTTATGGTTGTTTGGTTAGGAGAGGCGATCGCCACAGCCCTCAAGCACTGAGTTCTTCTGCCCAGTGACCATTGAATTGATGGCCCTTGGCATGAGTTGCAGCCAGCTCCTCGGGGCTAATTTGCTCATAGGACTCAAATGGCTGGTGAATCCAAGGGTTATTGTCTAAATAATCGACATAGTAGTCGGGCTTAATCACTGAGCAATCTTTGTACCACAGCACAGCCGTCCGCACTTCTTCAACGTAAAAGCCATAGTTGCAATCGAGCCACTTCAAGGTTCGCTCTAAGGTAATACCCGAATCCACTAAGTCATCGACCAGCAAAATATGGCTACCCAAATTTGCAGTGGTCATGGTTAAGTCACGCGCAAACGTAATGCCGCCTCGCTGTTGATTGTTAGCACCCCCATAAGAAGCAGTCGCCAAAATTGCTAAGGGTTGGTTGTAGATCCGCGCTAAAATATCCCCTACTCGCAACCCACCTTTTGCTAAGCAAATAATCTGGTTAAATTGCCAGTTGGACTGATGAATTTGCACGGCAAGTGCTTCAATTTTGCGGTAATAATCTGCCCAAGAAACATGTAGATCGGTCATGACCCGTGGGGTGGTAAAGAGCGTTGAACTGAATAATAACAATTGTTACGTGCCTAGGTTAAAACCTTGAATTCAAGTTGTTAGCCAAAGAGGTGGCTCATCTGGGTTGGGTAAGCTAAACCTAAGGTTGACTGAGCGATCGCCCTCTTCTGTTTGAGATTGGCATGAAAAAAGTTTGGCGTTTGACAGCGGTTGGCTTTCTGAGTTTGGCGAGTTTACCGCTGGCTGGCTGGGTAGGGGGCAACGCCCTAGCAACTTGGCAAGAGCAGCGATCGCAACAAGACTGGCAAGCCTTTGTTACTCCTCTCAGCCAACCCAAACCGAATAGTGCTGCTCTCCAACTAGAAGTGCTGACTGCCGAGTTAGGCATTGATTTGCTGGGCTTGGGCATACCCGATCGCCCTCAACCTGATGAACGCGATCGCCAAGACTTTGATGCGATTAAGGAAGACTTGCAAGGGTTTTTAGATCGGCAATTTGAGAGGAATAGCGATCGCTGGGAACCCCTGCCCGTTCATCTGCGCCGCTACCTGCAAGCTCACCACACCGAAATCAGCACCATTCGTAGCCAACTACTTGCTAACCCGCTGCCTCAATGGGAAGTGACAACGTCAGCCCCTAGTGTCACGCAACCAGTTCCCAGTTTTGCGGGGTTAGTTCATTTACAACGCCTGTTGATTCTCACGGCACTAGAGCAACAACAAGCCGGAGACACTCCTAGCGCGATCGCCACTTGGGAAGCCTCCTGGAAATTACAACAAGCCCTGCGCGATCGGCCTGAGTTTGGCAGTCAACTCACAGCGGTGATCGTCGCTAAAATCCAAGCGGGTGGGTTGCGTAAAATGCGTGATTTGCCTGCTCAGTGGCAGCAGCGCTTATTAGAGCATGACTATCGGCAATCTTTTATTACTGCGCTGTACCGTGATACTTGGTTGGCTGCTGACTTAATTCGGCGATCGCCCTCGTTAAGACAAACGACTGCAAGTGAGGGGTGGCAATCGAGTTTGCAGTATTTATATCTCCGCTTTGCCGCCCTAGATGCTGCTGCCATGATGCGTCACGCCTACGCTCAACTAACTCGTGAGGATACTTGCTCATTTGATCCTCAAAATTTCGATCGCAATCTCAATGCCTCGTTAGCAGTTTGGAACTACGAGGGTGGGGACATCACCTCTGGCTATGCCCACCAATGGCGCACCGCAGGCTATGTCATGGTCGATTTAGAACTCACGCAACGAGTTTTGCAAGCTCGGCACGCGATCGCCAGTTCAACCCCCATACCCAATCGCAGTTTACCGTCTCGTATCTGTGGCAGTGCCCGATGGCGATATCGTCAGCCGACAGACCAAAGCCTCGCGATCGCCTTTACCTATCCGCTGGAGCGCCCCCCTCAAGAAGGCATCGGGTTGGTCTTACCCCTGAGCTATCAGTTGCAGTGGAAAAACTCTGGTAGTTTTCAAGCAGGACGAATCACTCCGCAGTAGGATTGTGTGATTCCTTTTCCTGCGATCGCTGTTTTGCATCAGCTACGGCTATGAACGAGTTTTCTGCTGACACACCTGGCCCTACTACAACCTCCGAAAAACTGACATTGAGCACCAAGCTTGCCTATGGAGCCGGAGACTTAGGGCCAGCGATTACTGCCAATTTATTAGTTGTTTATTTGCTGATCTTTTTTACCCAAGTGGCAGGGCTACCCGCTGGATTAGCAGGCAGCATTTTGATGATTGGTAAAGTTTGGGATGCTGTCAATGACCCCATTGTTGGGACGTTGAGCGATCGCACCCAGAGTCGCTGGGGAAGACGGCACCCGTGGATGATTTTTGGAGCCATTCCCGTTGGCCTATTTTTCTTTCTGCAATGGCTTGTGCCGCATTTCAGTGCTGATACCACCACAAATCAGTGGGGCTTGTTTTGGTATTACGTGATTGTGGCGATTTTATTCAACACTTGCTACACCGCAGTCAACTTGCCCTACACCGCACTCACACCAGAACTGACCCAAGACTACAACGAGCGCACCAGCTTGAATAGTTTCCGGTTTGCATTTTCGATTGGCGGCAGCATTCTGTCGTTGGTGCTGGCTTTAGGCGTTTTTAAAATCATTCAAGATCCCAGCCAGCAATATTTAGCGCTTGCAGGAATTTGTACGGTGCTTGCGGTGTTGCCGATCTATTGGTGTGTCTGGGGGACGCGACGTCGAGTAGCTCAAACCGAGCGCCAACGGCAGGCCACTGAGCAAACTGAATCAATTCCCTACTTAGAGCAACTCAAAATTGTCTTTAGCAATCGTCCCTTCCTGTTTGTCATTGGTATCTACTTGTTTTCTTGGCTCGCAGTCCAAAACACGGTAGCCGTCATTCCTTATTTCGTGACTTATTGGATGGGGCTCTCGAATGAAGACTTCACCAAAGTTGTATTGCTGATTCAGGTGACGGCTCTGGTGATGTTATTTGTCTGGAGCCAAGTCAGCCAAAAAGTCGGTAAAAAAGCGGTCTATTTCATGGGCATGAGCTTATGGATTATTTCCGAATTTTGTTTGTTCTTTCTGCGACCTGGTCAAACGCTGCTGATGTATTTCTTGGGTTTGCTGGCTGGGTTTGGAGTCTCAACCGCATATCTTATTCCTTGGTCGATGATGCCCGATGTCATTGAGCTAGATGAACTGCAAACTGGGCAGCGTCGAGAAGGCATTTTTTATGGATTTATGGTGCTGCTGCAAAAATTTGGGTTAGCGCTAGGTTTGTTTTTAGTGGGTCAGATTCTAGATTGGTCAGGATTTGTATCCAAGGCTCAAACGCAACCAGAATCAGCTTTATTTGCGATTCGCTGTTTGGTCGGGCCACTGCCTACAGTATTTTTATTGGCAGGCTTGGTGTTGGCTTACTTCTACCCAATTACGCGAGAAGTTCATGCCGAAATCTTGCTGAAGCTAAAAGAGCGTAAACAAAATCAAGCTGAGAGCCATTTGGGCAACCCTCTAGACTCTGATAATCAAGGCTCTGAGTCTTAGTCTTCGGCAGCGCTCAGGTTTGCTTGCAGGGGAAATTGGAGATCAAAAGTTGTCCAGCCCGCCGCACTGTCAACGGTAATCGTGCCCTTCAATCGCTCTACCAGTCGCTGCACGAGCGCTAATCCTAGCCCAGTCCCTCCTTGTTTCCAGGGGTCAGCATTGGGGACGCGATAAAACTTCTCAAAAATGCGTGGCAACTCAGCGGCAGGAATTTCTTGTTCGTTGGCGATCGCAAATCGAATGAAAGATTGAGATTCACTGAGCGTTTTTAGGGTGTGACCCACTTCTACGCAAATCGTGCCCTCAGTCGGGGTATATTTGCAGGCGTTGTTCAACAACTCGGCAAGAATCCGCTCTAGG
>CBIHQL010000142.1:0-8966 GCA_966211855.1 uncultured bacterium | reverse complement strand
TCCTCAAAGCCAATCAGGGACAGGTAGACGAGGCGATCGCTCTCTATCACCAGTCCTTGCAACTCCAAGAACAAATCGGCAATGTCCAAGGCAAAGCGGCCACCTTAGCAATGTTGGGTCAACTATTGGCAGATGAGCGAGGAGACATTGAAACCGCACTAACTTATTTACAAGAATCTCTCACCATCTTGCAACACCTGCACTCTCCAGATGCCGCCACCGTCACCCGCATGATCAACCGCATCCAAAACCCAGCTCATTAAGCAGTCAGCAAACAGACATTTAAAAAAATAGAGGCTGCCCTTGTGGACAGCCGATTAACAGGAATGAGCCTTAGAACAATGTCTGGAGGCAGTTATTCCACTACTTCTGCGGTACCTTCAACCAGCGTTTTGAGGTTGTCGGGATCAACATAGTGGCAAACTGCATCATTCATGCAAATCAGCGCCCAGCCAGATTGGTCAATGCCCATTAGCTTGTAGTCGGTGTCTTCAATAAAGAAGCCTTTGTGATTGCGAGTCCCAGCTTCAACATGGACGTTATAAGTGTCTGCAAAACTCATGGCTGTCTCCCCGAAATAGCTATCTTTTAAATTTTTATAGATGGGTTAGATTTCCATCTATGCTTGATTTTTAAAAGCTTATCATCAGATCCTGAGAATGATTATTAAGTTATTTAAGAAATTGCTAAACAGAAACCGGATAATTGTTACACAAAGCAGGGATCAATAAGAATGCACTTAAACCTAGCAAAAAAAGATAAATTCTCTATCCGAAGCTGACTGTCTGCCATCTCTACCTTGCGACGGATGGAGCTGTGGAAGTGCTTACTTTTCTAGGGGTTACAGTTGTTTTGCATCACTGGATACCAAGAATTATTCACCTCTCCGGTTGCTTGGAACGATCAAGACCTTAACCATCTTTCGTTCATTTCCATAGCCTTAATCACAGTCTTTGAGTATTTTTTCTCAAGTACAAAAGTTCAGGCTCAGAAAATTCTTAAAAGAGGCTGAGCAATTGTACTTACTAACAGAAATAATTGTGTTGATGCGCATCAATTTTTGTGAGCCTCTCTAACGTCTAGAAAGCAAAGGTTGCTATGTTGCTAGCAATCTTGAACCTACTGATGGTGGGAGGAGGCGAACGGTGAGAAGTTCAGACGATCGCCTAATTCAATTAGAAATTTTCATTCCAGACGATCGCACAGTCTTATTAGAAGGTTTGGAAGCATGGCAACGCCTAGGGTTGTTGCAAGATAGCCAGGTTAAGCAGATTTGTCGCAAATATTTAATCTGTAAGCTGCCGACAAGAGTAGAGCCTGCGATCGCCGCTAAACCGCAAGAACCTGATTTTGTCGTGCCTGTCCCCCGTGCTCAACCTGCACGTCGTCGGGAACAGCCTACAGTGCCTGCTCAGCCATCACCCGCTCCGGCTCCTACTTGGCTCTCGACTCGGTTGCAGTCGTTAATGGCTGAAATTAGCGTCATTTGGCTGCTACTGCTGGGCGTGTTTATGGTGGTGGTGTCGTCGGGAGTACTGGCGGCAAGTCAGTGGCGATCGGTTTCAACAACGGGGCAGTACAGCATTTTGTTGGGGTATACCTTGGCATTTTGGGGGGCAAGTATCTGGGCAGGACGAAAACCCAACTTGACCCTGACCGCCCGCATGTTGCAAATCGCTACTTTGCTAATCATTCCGGTCAACTTTTGGATGATTGACGGGCTGGGGGTGTGGCAACAACCTGGGGGCGTGGCGATCGCGCTGATATCGGCGGTAGTGTTAACGATCCTCTCCGGTCGGTTGCTAGCTCCCTTACTTCCTCATAGCTCTTACAAACCGTGGCTGTTGCTTGATGGCCTCGCGCTCAGTTGGCTGCATTGGGGTTGGCAAGGAGCAAATTGGCCTTTAGCTGCGACCTATATTGGCACAGTCGGGACGGTGGCTGTCTTGTTTTTGCAAGACCAAGCCCGATCGCAACCTGCAACCGGATCTCCAAGCGCTTCTGGTGATCTGGCTGCGTCTAGAAGCACTGCTACCAACGCAACCGATACCAACCTACCCAAAGCCAATTTGCTCGGTCTAACCGTCATTGCGATCGCGGCTTGTTTGCTGATTGTGCGAGCGGTCTGGGTTGCTCAGGTTCCGGTCAGTCAGTTGGGATTGGCACTGGGGGCATGTGGTTGGCTGTTGTGCTGGTTGCCTCGCGATCGCCCGATCACCGCACCGTGGACTCAGGTCGGCACTTTGTTGCTTATCACAGGCTGGCTAGTCGGTTTCAACCATGCTCCGCCCTGGCAAGCGATCGCGGTGAGTGGTCTAGCGATGTGGTTGTTAAGCGATCGCCTGCAACGTTCACCCCAAATTCTGACGTTGACAGCACTATTTGGGGTGGGGTTACAAGCCTATTGGTTGCTGTGGTGGTTGATTCCCGCAGCGTCACGAGCGGTCATTTTAGCGAGTTTGAGCCAATTGGGTGGCACGCAAGGGATACCGATCGCTTTTGTAGGCGTGGAGCTACTTCCATACCTGGGCTTAACTTTGGCTGGAGCCGTTTATCTACGGCGATCGCGGCGGCGCGACTTTGCTGACTGGAGCGAGACTTTAGCGTTATTTCTTGGCGCATGTTTGACCCTGTTGAGTTTGGTCAACCCAGCCATGCGATCGCTGAATTTGATTGTCTCTACTGGGGCGCTGGTCGTTGTGATGCGGCAGCGAGATCCAGTGCCTGCGAGTTTGATTTATCTCACGCACGCCACAGGTTTAGCGGCGATCGCTGCCAGTATTGACTGGATTTGGCCTGACCTGTTGCGCTCAACTTGGGCGATCGTGCTGTTAGTTGGCATGGTGTTGGAGTGGAGTCTAACCCACATCCTAGAGCAGCCAGCCTGGAAAAGGAGTAGCTGGTTTGCCGGATTGCTACTCGCCACACTCAGTTATATTTTGTGGTGGCTAGCTTGGAGAGAAACCAGCCAAAGCGCTGCTGTGTT
Source organism: uncultured bacterium (assembly GCA_966211855.1). GTDB lineage: Bacteria > Cyanobacteriota > Cyanobacteriia > FACHB-46 > FACHB-46 > CBIHQL01. The sequence goes on along the minus strand of CBIHQL010000142.1, from coordinate 5,980 downwards.
GTGGTTGTTGACCCCAGTAGCCCTCACGCTCTTGGCAACTCGCCGGAGATTTTCAGAGCGGCAGTTAGCCAGTTGGTTAAGTGTTGGGGCAGTGGTGTTAGTACAACCGTTGACCCTGGGCTGGGATAGTTCACGGTTGATCAGTTTGGGAGTTGCGACCGGGTTGCTGTTTGTCAACACGCAACAACTACAGCGCGTCGGGGTGGCAATTCTCACAGTTGGCTTTGGGCTAGGGTTTACTGCGACTGCAATTTGGCAGAGTTTTGGGGACTCACTAACGATCGCCTGGAGCATCAACTTAAGTGCGATCGCCCTGCTGATTTTGTGGGGTTTGCGAGACTGGAGCCGTCGTCAAGCAGATAACTCGCTCGCCAGTTTATATACCCAAGCGCTCGATGTGTGGGCTGTTGTTCTGGTGGGCGTTAACCTGATTTTTCTGACTGCCTACAATGCCGCAATTTTTAATGGCGCAGAACCTCAAGGTGAGGGGTTTATTAGCGCGATCGCCATTACCTTAGTAGCTTTCAGTTATCGAATCTGGCAACAACCAACCAATCTCGGCTTTTATGGGTTCGCTTGGGGCGTAGAACTCTTGGTGTCGCGCTTGCTGATGCTGCCAACTCCTGATGCCGTGCCTAATTTGGGTGAGCGGTGGACGATCGCCAACTTAGCGCTAGGGTTAGCAACTCAACTCGTTGGCGATCTGTGGGTGCGTCGGCGGTCACAACCTTATACGGCAAGTTGGCATGGGGTGCCGTTGCTTTATGCTGGTTTGGGCTGTTTGGGTGGGCATCTCAACTTCACAGCGACCACGGGCTGGTATACCTTGGCAACCACAGCAGTCGCAGTCGGGGTTGGGCGGCGGCAATCTGAATTTCGCCCCTTCACTTACTTTTCTGTACTGGGTGTTTCGGTAGCAGCCTATGAGTTGCTGATTTACCAACTACTGCAAGCTTCCGGTGGGCAAGCTGGGGATGGCATTGTGATTTTGGCAGCGTTAAGTGCGGGGCTGGCGATCGCTTGGCGCTTGAGTAGTCGCTGGGTAGGGCCATATCTGCGATTGCTACCTGCCGAGTTGAATGCGATCGCCCATTTACATTGGGTCGCCAGTAGCGGCTTACTATTGTTGGCTCTCTTCTCCCCGCTCAGCAACTTAGGCGAACAGGGCTTGCTAGGAATCTCAGCTATCTTGGCGCTGTATGCCTTAGTCGAGGGTCGCCACAGCACGGCTTGGACTTACACCGGAATCATTACGGCGGGTCTGGCATTTACCTATGGTGCTAGTCTGGTGCTGCCTACATCCGTCTTGCTGGCTTGGGGAGCAGCGATCGCCAGTGGGCTAGCCGTGGGCGTCGATCGCTTACCGTGGCGGCGTTGGGGTTGGCCTGTTGAACCTTGGGCACGCACAGCGGTGATATTGCCGGGTTTAGTGGTGATCCTCACGCTGAGTCAGGCCACACTGCTGAGCTTATTGATCACCGCGATCGCCTATGCCTGGTTTGCCAGACTCCACGAGCAGGTGCGCCTCAGCTATGTCAGCGTCGGGTTAGCCGACTGGGCGATCGCTCGCTATCTTGACCAACAGGGCTGGCAAAATCCGCTCTGGTACGGCGTGCTAGTCGGGGGTTCCTTGTTATATATCATCCAGGTTGATCCCAGCCTAGAAACCTCTGATCAACGCGAAACTCGCCACTGGTTGCGCTGCTTAGCCGTAGGTCTAGTGTGTTTAATCGCTATCTATCAGTCAGAAACCCAGATTTGGGCAGCTTTGTTGACCTTAATCTTGAGCATTGGGCTTGTTTTGACGGGGTTGGCCTTACGCACCCGTGCCTTTTTGTATGTTGGCACCTTGACGTTTGTGGTGCAAATCTTGCGGCAGTTGTGGTTGTTGATTGCCAACTACTCGCTCCTACTCTGGGCGATCGGCATTGTGCTAGGGTTGGCTTTTATCTGGATTGCCGCCACCTTTGAGGCTCGCCACTCTCAAGTCTCGGCTTTAGTAGACTATTGGCTGGCAACCTTAGCCGAATGGGAGTGATCAGGCGGCACGCTAGGTATACTATTCGAGATTGCCTGCCCAGATTTCGTGAAACTGCGATGACCGCTGCAACAGATACACCTGGTGAACTCACTATCTACGAGCGCCCCACTGTCGTCGAGACCACCGACCTCCGGAAGGTCTACCGGGGTGGCTTCTGGCTCAACCAAAGAATTGAGTCACTCAAACACTGCACCCTCACCGTCTATCAGGGGGAAACTTTTGGCTTACTGGGGCCAAATGGAGCCGGGAAAACCACACTCCTCAAGACTCTGTTGGGGATTGTACGCCCCACCTCTGGCAAAGCGCTACTACTGGGCAAACCAATTGGCGATCGCACGATCAAGCAGAGAGTCGGCTATTTGCCCGAAAACCCCTATTTCTACGACTACCTCACCGGGTGGGAATGTTTGAGCTTTGTCGCGGGCTTATTTCAAATTCCGCGATCGGTACAACGACAGCGAATTCCACAACTATTAGAGTTAGTCGGTTTATCGCAGGCAGCGGCGCGTAAAAAGCAACTGCGGCAATATTCTAAAGGGATGCTGCAACGAATTGGCATGGCGCAGGCATTAATCAATGACCCAGAAGTCGTGTTTCTCGACGAACCGATGTCAGGGCTAGACCCGATGGGACGCTACCAAATGCGAGAAATTATTCTGGCGTTAAAAGACCAAGGCAAAACTATTTTCTTTAACAGCCACGTCTTGTCAGATGTCGAAAAAATTTGCGATCGCGTGGCAATTTTGGCAGAAGGCGAGTTGATTACAGTTGGCTCAATCAACGAACTGCTCGGCACTGCTGACACCTACTACATCAAAGGCAAAGGCGGCAGCTTGGATGTCTTAAAGAAACGCATGATCGATTTGGAATTTCAAGACGGTTTTTGGGCAGGTCATTTGCAAGGCGATCCCTACGATTTTCTTGCCAGTCTCAGCTTGATGGGGGCACAAATTATTACTGTGAGCCTTGCCCGACCCACTCTCGAAGAATTTTTTATGGAGCAGTTACGGCAGCGGAATATCCAATCAAGTCATTAGCCCACGTGATCGAGCTAAAAGATGCTCCACCCCAGGAAGGATGGCAGGTCAGGGGTTTGGCTCTTATCCCTGAACAAGGAATGTATAACGGGGAATGACTGATGGCTAACCTGCTAGAAACTGCAACTCAAGCTGGTTCTTTTACAACGCTGCTGAGTGCGATCGAAGCAACTGATCTAGGCGAAACCTTAGAAAATCCTGGCCCCCTGACCGTACTCGCCCCGACCGATGAAGCATTTGCCAAACTGCCCGAAGGTACGCTAGACGCTTTGATGACCGAACCGCACAAGCTGAAGCGGTTGTTGGCTTATCACGTTTTGTTTGGTGATGTCCGCTCAGATGACTTAGCTCAAATCGACGAAGCCCCAACTGTGGAAGGCTCTATTGTTGCCGTTGAGCATACTGAGGGTGCCATCAAAGTCAATGATGCCAAGGTGCTTAAAACCGATATTTTGACCGACAACGGTGTGATTCACGTGATCGACGCGGTACTCATGCCCACCCTCGCCATGCAAGAATAGCGCGATCGCAAGATTTGGTTTCTGGCAGATATCTGTGAAGGCAGCAGATAGCGTACGGGCGGGTTTAGCAGATAGGTTATCGGTCGTAGAGTTAATTTAACTATGAAACCCGCCCCCACCCACATGTATCTAAAAACTATTTAGAGGGGTATTAGGTTTCTGAGGTGACTCTAAAGCTACAAATCTTCAAGCAATCAGTTGATGGAATCCTCTCAGCCATTAAACCCAAAAGCCGAATTACGTCGGCATTTATTGAAACAACGTCTGGCGCTTGATTCTCAGGTTTGGCGAGTTCAGAGCGATCGCCTTTGCCAACAACTACAAGCATCACCGTTGTTTGCTGAAGCGAAAACGATTTTGGCCTACTGGAGTTTTCGTCAAGAACCCGATTTGAGTGCGGTAATTCATGCGGCGAGCGATCGCGTTTGGGGGTTTCCGCGCTGTGTGGGGCGATCGCTGTCGTGGCATCAGTGGTCGGCGCAGAGTGAGTTTCCGTTGCAGACCGGGGCTTATGGCATTACCGAGCCACATCCTGATAGTCCTCTACTCGACTTTGAGCAAGTTGATTTGATTTTGGTGCCTGCGGTCGCCTGTGATTGGCGAGGGTATCGCTTGGGCTATGGCGGCGGTTTCTACGATCGCTTGCTCAGCCAACCTGCTTGGGCCGCAAAACCCACAATCGGCATTTTGTTTGAATCTGCTCGTCTTCCTCAACTCCCCATTGACCCTTGGGATCAACCACTTCACGCCGTTTGTACCGAAGCAGGTTGCTTTTCTGCTGCGATGAATTAACCTAACCCCCAGCCCCTTCCCTGGCAGGGAATGGGAGCAAGACTCAAAGTCCCTCTCCTCTTATGAGAGGGATTTAGGGAGAGGTTCCACAAGTTTGATGCTTTCACTTAGGCGATCGCCCACTTAAACGGGCAAATTAACAGCACGATCGCCAAAATACCTATGAACGCCACAGCATCCGCCTCTTGGCAACACATTCAGCAAGCCGTGAAACAAATTTGGGGTTACTCATCATTGCGATCGCCGCAGGGTGAGATTATCCAGACATTGCTGAGCCGTCGCGATGCTTTGATCGTTCTACCAACAGGGGGTGGAAAGTCGCTCTGTTTCCAACTGCCCGCCCTGCTACAAACTGGGTTGACCTTAGTGGTTTCTCCACTAGTGGCGTTGATGGAAAACCAGGTACAAGAGCTTCAAGACCGAAAGTTACCTGCGGCGCTTTTGCACAGTGAACTCAGTCCACAACAGCGCAAACAAACGTTGTCGGCGTTAGAAAAACAATGGTTACGGCTTCTGTATCTCTCGCCCGAAACGCTTTTGAGTCCCGCCGTGTGGGAGCGGTTGTGTCAGCCAGACTTGCAAATTAACGGCTTAATTTTGGATGAAGCACATTGTCTAGTCCAGTGGGGGGACACGTTCCGACCGACTTACTATCGTTTGGGTGCCGTGCGAGCGGCTTTATTACGCCACAAGCCCCCCGGCAGCAAAATCGCGATCGCAGCCTTTACCGCCACCGCTAACCCCCAAGCCCAAGAAACGATCCAGAAAATTCTGCAATTACAACGACCTCAGGTCTTTCGGCTCAGTCCTTACCGATCTAACTTGCATCTCAGTACCCAAACAGTCTGGACTCCCAAAGGTCGCCGTCAACAGCTTTTACGATTTATTCAAGCTCGACCGCAAGAAGCTGGCTTAGTCTATGTCCGCACGCGCCGCGATAGTGAAGAACTTGCTGATTGGCTAACTCAAGCAGGCTATACAACGGCGGCCTACCACGCAGGGTTAAGCCCTAGTGAACGACGAGCGATCGAGCAAGCTTGGTTGAGTGGCGACACTCTATTTGTTATTTGTACTTGCGCCTTTGGCATGGGAATTAACAAACCAAATTGCCGGTGGATTGTCCACTATCACGCCCCCTTGCTGCTGTCAGAATACGTGCAAGAAGTGGGTCGGGCTGGACGGGATGGGCAACCTGCTACGGCTCTCACGCTGCTTAGTGAACCAACAGGTTGGCTTGATCCGGGGGATCAACAACGGCGCAAGTTTTTTATTAATAAGATGCGATCGCAACAACAACACGCCAGTCAATTAATGCAAAAATTGCCGCCCAGAGGTTTAGTCGAGGGCGCATCTCGACAATTTCCTGATGGCGCGATCGCCTTGGCATTACTCCACGGCAGCGGACAACTTCACTGGCAAGACCCCTTTCACTACACAATCATCAACCCCAAAGAACCATTACCTGCCCTAAACCAAGGCCAAACCGACGCTACAGACCAAATGTTGGCCTATCTCCAAACCCGTCAGTGCCGTTGGCAATTTTTGCTGCAAGCGTTTGGGTTTGAGCAAGAAGCGGTTGATTTTCGTTG
>CBIHQL010000141.1:0-8978 GCA_966211855.1 uncultured bacterium | reverse complement strand
GCAACGGGCAAATGCTGCATTTCTGGCTGCGATCGCCTGCCATACTCAGCATATTTCACCTCATCAGCCGCTCTAAAAACCAGCCGCCAAAAAGCATCATAACTGTACTGATTCAAGAATCTTTGACTCGCTTTTAGCTTCTCAGCAACTAATTCTGGATTCTTTAGATAAGCATCAATTTTTTGAGCCAAATCTGCCGGGTCTGTAAAAAACACAGCACAGTCATAAGGCTCTAAAATTCGACGGCTTTCACGGCTATCTTGCTCAAATAAAACACTGCCGCAATTGAGCACTTCCCAAATTCTGACTTTGATTTGTTCACCATCGCCTCGCCAACTTTTTGAGAAATTAATTGCCAGTTTGCTACGTTGCAAAATTTGTAAATACTCTGGGTAGGCTAAGGCTCTTCCGGTTTGGGGGCCGTCTCCAATAAAACTTTTATAAGGCAAACTCTGCAAAGCTTGAATGAATGGAGCACGATAACGATAAACTGACCCCATAAACGCATAATCTATGTCTCTCGGAATTACCGGATCAGCGGGGGGTAACTCTGGATCAAACGGCGTAAAGGCACAGACATGTTTGGAAAGATATTTCGTCGCTGGAAAGGCTGACTGCACATAAAAATAACAGTCAGTGTGGACAATAATATCGGCGTAACCATCCCAATAGTTAACCCATGTCACCCGCTCTTGATTGCGTCCCGTGGCTAACCAAATAATCGGGTCGTTACCCGTGTCATAAGAAATAAAAATAGAGGGAATTCCTCGGCATAATTGCTTGAAAAAGTAACGATTGGGGAGACAACTATTTCCCTGACTTGAGCCCAAAAAGTGCGGACTCATAATAATTAAATCTGGAGCAAAACTTGCAACTATTTCTGTCAGCCGTCGATATAAATCTTGTGGATCCTTTGCGTCCTCATGGTAAAGATAAAACGGATAAGCTTCAACATCAGGCAACTTTTTGATGGTTTGAATAAAGATGTAATCTCCAATGCCAATATCAAACTGTTCGTTGCCTGAACAATAGCGATCGAAAATCAGAAGAACTCGTTTTTTACGATTAGGCTCTAACGGCATCACTAGTTATAGAAAAACTTCAATTCAAAAATTCACTGTAGTCGTCCAGGTATCACAGATTTCAGTTCGAGTAGGTTCAGAAAAACGCTGAGCTTTAAAGACTGAGAGCATCTAGGAGTCGTTTCACCTGCTTTTCCCAAGTCCAATCTTGCATGAAGGTGACGGCTGCCCAACCGCGTTGTCTAGCTTGCGTGCGATCGCGATAAACCTGTTCTAGCGCTTCTACAACCTCTTCAACATCCGACTCGCCCCAGCCATCAGTCCCCCGGAAGAAAGGGGTTGGCTTTACCGAACCTTGGGATTGAAGTGGATAACAGCGAGCCTCTCCGATTAAGTCTAAATGACCCGTATTCGCTGAGAGAATCGTCGGCACTCCGCACGCTAAGCATTCCATCGCCACAAGATTGGTGCCGCCCTCCGCTCGGTTGGTAAACACCGCCACATCCGCTTCTCGAACGATTTGCCCTGCTAAATGGTTAGGAATTGGCCCCACATCCACACAAGCATCAGCAGAAATACCATTTGCTGTCAGCCAGTCAATAATCTCTAAACGCCCATCTGGTGAAACTTTGGGGAGTCCTTGCACATGCCCAGCCTGGTCAAGCCCGACCATGAATTGCGGCCAGAAGTTGTGCCAAGCCGTTACCAGTAGCGCATCGGGATGACGGGCATGAAACCGTTTGAAGGCGGCGACGATGATATCTTGGCCTTTACGGTGCTCTAGTTTGCCACCCGAAAAAATCACAAAGCGATCGCCAAACAAGTTCGACCGAGGCGCTGGATGGAAAATTGTTGGGTCAACTCCTTGCGGCACTGCATGGACTTGCTGACAGCCGTAACTCCGCAACACATCGGCATTCCACTGAGAACCCGCGACGATCGCCTCAAAGGATTTTGCCCGTGCGATCGCTTCTGGCTCTAAGTGAGTGTCTTCAAAAAAGACCACGCCGATATTTCGTTGCCCCGACACTTTTGGTAGCAGCTTGGAAGCAAAATCTTTACCTAGTGCGTGCAAAATTGGCTTGTCGAGAACGATCTGCTTGTCTGGATAGCTAGCTAAAATGCCTTGCAAATTTTGTTGCTGGGCGATCGCGGGTTGTAACAGCACTTGATGCAACGGGTTCATCATCCCCGAACCCATTGAGGCAGGCACTAACAACATCGGGCTGTGGCTGGGCGATCGCAGCAGTTGTAGGGTCAAGTTGAGACCATACACCCCCCACCCAGTCATTAAACCGACTTGCCAACCAATCCCAATCGGTTGAGGAGTTGCTGAAGCTGTAGCAGGTGCTTGGAAAGGCGGAGAAGGTCGTTCAGTAGCTGGAATTTCTGCCCCCCTAGCCCCCCAATTTTGGGGGGAACTGGAGCCACGATTTGCGAACTGCTCTAAAGCCGCCGTTACTCTCTTGATGACCCCTGCCCAATCATCAGGAGTCGATTGTCGGAATAGGCGCATGGTTGGGTACCAGGGGCTATCTGGGCGATGCAGCATCCAACGCCAATCGGGGGCGAAGGTGAGCAGCAACCAAACAGGTTTACCCAAGGCGCCTGCTAAGTGAGCGACAGCGGTATCGACTGTAATCACCAAATCCAGTTGAGCGATCGCGGCGGCGGTCTCGGCAAAGTCAGAGAGTAAGGGGCTTAAATCTTGCACCTCAGCTCCACCTTCAGTTAACTCCGCCCATTCTGCTACTGACTTTTCTTTTTGCAGACAGTAGTAGCTGATGCCTGGAATCGTGAGCAATGGCTGCAATTCGTGTGGGGGACAAGCGCGGTGATGGTTATTTTGATTGGTACGGCTGCCTGACCACACCAACCCCACTTTCAAATTGCCGATGGGGGCGGTTAAGCGCAGCTCTGAACGCGGCGGTGTGAGATAGGGTACCGCTGCCGGAATGGTTGCCAGCGTGGTTTCCATGAGCCTCGGCAAACTGAGTAATGGTGTATGCACGTCAAACTCAGGCAGAGCCGTGTCTTTAGCCACGAGTTGATCAATGCCTGCCACGGTTTGCAACAGTCGCAGTAAAGGTTCTTGACATTCGACAATCACCTTTCCGCCGCGATCGGCTACCAGAGAGGCATAGCGAATAAACTGAATCGTGTCGCCAAACCCTTGCTCAGCATGAAGAAGAATGCGCTGCCCCCGCAGGTCGCTACCATCCCATAGAGGTTGAGTAAACGGACGAGGTCGTCGGTGGGGCCGTTGCCAACGCCACTCATATTCGGCAAACCCTTGGCGAAAATCTCCAGCCAATAGCCACACCAAGGCTCTGTTCCAGTGAGTTTCTATGTCATCGGGGTTAATTGCCAGAGCTTGGTTATAGGCGGCGATCGCTTGTGCTAAATTGCCCTGCTGACGATAAATGAATCCTAAGGTGACGTAATTATTGGCGAAACTGGGGTTCAGGGCGATTGCTTTTTGCGTATGGGCGATCGCATTAGTAAAGTCACCTTGTTCCCGCAAGGTTGAGGCCAAGTTAGTATGGGCTTCGGCAAAATTCGGTTCTAAAGCTAGAACTCGTGTTAAGTAGGCTCGCGCATCGGCAAAGTTCTTTTTCTGGTGTGCCATCACCCCTAATAGGTGTAAAGCATCCAACTGCTGCGGATTTTGCTGCAATACTTGCCGATAAATTTGCTCTGCGTCTGACCAGCGATCGGCTTGGTGGTGTTGAATCGCCGTCGCGATCGCGGCTCCCACATCTGTGATTAATGTCTTCGGCAGTTCATCCAGCCAAGTTTGCAGCGCTGCCTGTACCCGTTCAATCACTTCTACCCAATCACCTGTAGTGGTTTGCCGGAATAGCCGCATCGTGGGGTACCAAGGGCTATCGTCGCGATTGAGCAGCCAACGCCAGTCGGGGCAGGTGTCGAGTAGTAACCATACCGGTTTTCCGAGTGCTCCGGCGAGATGAGCCACAGAGGTATCAATTGTGATCACCAAGTCCAGTTGAGCGATCGCGGCGGCTGTTTCGGCAAAGTCGGGGAGTTGCTCACTTAAATCTTGTACCTGCACAGTGTCAGGCAATTGGGCCAAATCCTCCACTTGTGGGCCTTTCTGCAAGCTATAAAAAGCGACCCCCGGTGTTCTCAAGAGCGGCTCCCATTCTGGCAGCGGACAAGTGCGCTTGTAGTTGTAAGGATGTGTCGGGCTACCCGTCCAGACAATCCCAACTTTGGCGCGAGTGTTGGGAGGAACCGTGAGAGCGATCGCGGCAGGAGGGGCTTGCAAATAAGGCACGGCAGCGGGAATCGTTTCCAGCGTCGTTCCTAAAATGCGTGGCAGGCTCAACAAAGGAGCATGAACTGCAAATTGAGGAAGAGTTTCCCCATCGACGGCTATTTGATGAATGGCGGGCAGCGATCGCAACAACCGTGCTAATTGGCGTTGGCAGGCAACAATGACTTGGCCTCCCCGTTGCGCGACTAATTCGGCGTAGCGAGCAAACTGGATTGTGTCTCCAAAGCCCTGTTCAGCGTGGAGCAAAATCGGCTGCCCTTGCAGATCAGACCCATCCCAAATCGGTTGTCGAAACGCTTGGGGGCGCATATCCGGTCGTCGCCAGCGCCACTCATATTCAATAAACCCTTGACGTAAGTTCCCGGCTCGCAACCAGGCAACTGCTCGACTAAAGCGGGCATCTACATGCTCAGGTTGAATCGCGATCGCCTGTTGGTAACAAGCTAGAGATTTTTCGTGCTCTCCCAAATGCTCCCAGACCGTGCCCAAATTGTTGTAGGTGGTAGCAAAATTGGGACGCAGGGCGATCGCTTGCTGGCAATGGATCACAGCCTCTGTTAGGCGATCTTGAGCGGCAAGAGCTACCGCCAAATTGTGATGGAGTTCTCCCGCATTGGGTCGTACTGCCAAGGCTTGCTGGTAGTGGGCGATCGCAGCTTCTGACTGCCCTTGCTCGTTGAGAATTACCCCGAGATTGGCATGCGCTTCTACAAAATCGGGCTTGAGGGCGATCGCTTGTTCGTAGGCGGCGATCGCTTCCGTGGGTCTGCCGAGGCTATTAACCACTGCCCCCAACAATTGCCAAACTTCGGCCCGGTCAGGTTCCTGCTGCAAAATTTGGCGATAAAGTTTCTCGGCTGTCGCCAGTTGCCCCATTTGTTGATAGTGCAATCCTTGCTCTAGAGAAATGTTGGGTAACTCTATGGCATTTTCAGCTTGCAAGGCAGTCACAACTTGCTCAAACACACTTGCCCAATCAGCAAATTTGGGTTGACGGAACAAACGCATGGTCGGATACCAGGGCGTATCATCACGCTCTAGCATCCAGCGCCAATCGGGGGCAAAGCAGAGTAACACCCACACAGGCTTACCCAAAGCCCCAGCTAAGTGAGCCACAGCAGTATCAACTGTAATCACCAGATCGAGCTGGGCGATCGCGGCGGCAGTACTGGCAAAATCGTCTAATTGATTGCTGAGGTCGTAAACGCGGCCCGGTTCATTGAGTTGTGCCAGTTCTTCAGCCGTGGCTTCTTTTTGCAAGCTGTAGAGCGTCACCCCTGGCACTTGCAACAACGCCCGAAAATCTTGTGGCTGGCAGGAGCGATTGAGATTATTGCGGTTTTCGGGGTTGCCTGACCAAACAATCCCGACTTTTAGTTGCGTCTCCGCAGTAGTTGGCAGGGTTACAGTCGTGTTGGCAGGGAATCTCAGATAAGGCACAATCGCTGGAACGGTTTCGAGGGTCGTGCCGTGGCAAGTAGGCAAACTCATCAGCGGCATTTGCACATCAAAATCAGGGAGCGGCGTATCTTGAGCGATCGCTTGCTGCACTCCCGGCATGGTTGCAATCAGCTTTACTAAAGGTGCTTGGCACTCAACAATGACTTGCCCTCCCTTTGCCTGTGCCACCCAAGTCGCATAGCGAACAAACTGGATGGTATCGCCACAACCTTGCTCGGCGTAGAGCAAAATCTTGCGACCTTGTAAGTCAGAGCCATCCCAGCAGGGTTGAGCAAACGGACGGGGTTGCTTGCCTTCTCGCCGCCAACGCCACTCATATTCCCTAAAGCCTTGCCGCAAATCTCCTGCTAGCAACAACCCTAGCGCCCGATTCCAGTGAGCCGAGACAAAATTTGGGTTTACGGCGATCGCTTGGTCATAAGCAGCCAGGGCTTCGGGTAAGCACCCTTGTTGGCGCAACGCATGACCCAGATTGGTATGAGCTTCGACGTAGTTAAAGTTGAGTTGAATGGCTTGGCGGTAAGCGGCGATCGCAGATGCAAACTCGCCTTGAGCTACCAGGGCCAAACCCAGGTTGTTGTAGACCTCCGGGAAATTGGGCTTGAGGGCGATCGCTTGGCGGTAATGGGCGATCGCGGCATCAATGTGTCCAGCTTGGTAGGCAATCAGCCCTAAACCATGAACGGCTGGGGCATAGTCAGCTTGTTGCTGCAAAATCAAACGATAAAGTTGCTCTGCCTCAGGCAATTGGCCTGCTTCATGATGGTGAACCGCTGTCACAAATGCTTCACGAATCGTCGGCATAAGGCTTGATTTTGATACAGGTTCTTGTGCAGTCTGGGCAGTTAAGGAGTGACCGAGCTATTGGAGTCTGTGGGTGTGGCTGAGTCTTCTAACGGACGAACGACAGCAGGGGCAGTGGTTTCGGGAGTTTGAAATACAGCCCGGATCGCTTGATCTAGCGTTTCTGCCATTGCAATCCGGTTTTCATAGGCCACAATCACTCGCACCAAGGTCGGTAAGCTGTTTTGCTCTGCCTCTAAATAAAGAGGTTCGACATACAACAGCGACTGCTCGATCGGAATCACTAACAGGTTGCCCTGAATCGCTCGTGAACCTTGCCGATTCCACAACGAAATTTGTTGAGAAATAATCGGGTCTTGGTTGATTCGAGCCTCAATTTGTTCGGGACCATAAATCAACTGCTGCTTCGGAAACTCGTACAGCAAAAGTTTGCCGTAGTTTGCACCATCAGAACGAGCTGCCAGCCAAGCGATCAAATTATTTCGCTGTCGGGGCGTAAACGGCAATAACAAAATAAATTCTTCGGTATCGCTCCCAGGCAATCTCGTGATCAGGTAATAAGGCTCAACTAACTGTGGCTGACTGCCGTAAATTTCGTTGGGTACCTGCCACTGATCTTCGCGGTTATAAAAGACTTGCGGGTCGGTCATGTGGTAAGTCAATAACCGCTCCGACTGAATGCTAAAGAAATCGACCGGATAGCGAATATGACTGCGAAGCGGTTCGGGTAACTCACTTAAGGGCTTGAACAACCCGGGAAAGATCCGCTGCCAAGTCTGAATAATCGGGTCTGTGAAATCTGCCACATAGAAGTCTACCGAGCCATTGTAGGCATCGACGACAACTTTGACCGAGTTGCGAATGTAGTTAAACGGATGCGCTCCTGGGTCTGAGTAAGGATAGCGATCGCTCGTAGTGTAAGCATCAACAATCCAGTACAAATAATTGCGATCGGGTGGTGAAACTGCATCAACCGGCGTGGCATCAGCGGTAATTAAGTAAGGCTCTTGGTCGTAGCGGAGAAATGGCGCGATCGCTCGAATCCGTTGGTGAATATTTCGCCGAAATAGCAGCTTCGTTTGAGGCGTAAAGTTGCGTGTCAGCAGCATCTGCCAATCATTTAAATACTTGGCAAATAACCATCGCCGCCCTAGAGAAGCGATCGCCACACCACCCCGACCGCCATAAGTGTTGTAAACGTTTTCGTTGCCGCTGGGGTAGTCTAACTCTTTAACTTTAGTGCCCGTCATCACATAGGTATTGGTGATTTCGCCATAGTAAAGACGCGGCTCACCAATCGGAATGCTGGCCCGAATCCGCTCACTAGATGTATTTAAAGAACTCGTCGGCTCTCCCGCTGGGTTCACCCCAATATCTTTGACAAAGTAATCGGGCAAACCTCCCGGCCCCACCCGATTCACTGGACTCATTGTGAACCCGTAGCCATGGGTATAAACCAAATGCTCGTTAACCCAAGTTTTCGCTTGCTGGGGTACCGCGCTGTAGTCAAGTTCGCGTGCGGCAATCAAGACTTGCTGTTTTTCGGGCGTGAGAGTCTCAGCATTGCTTGGTGCTACAGTTTGCTCCGCGTCTCCGGCCTCTCGCTGCTCTGCTAACAATGTATAGCGATCGACATCTGCATCGGGAAAGCGGTAATACAGACGAATTTGCTGCAATTGGCGATTGGTTTCGAGCAGCGGGCGCGTATCCCAGAGGCGAATATTCCGAATCGTCAGGTCGTTCCGCTGGATATCGGTATAGTTCAACTGCCCAGTTGGGTCAAAAGTCTGGGCATCAATTTCATCCAGGCCAAAGGCTTGTCGCGTTAGAGCAATACTACGCTGGATATAAGGCCGCTCTCGCGCTAACTCATTGGGTTGCACAACAAACCGCTGTACTGCAATCGGCAGCGCAATCCCTGCGATCGCTACAACCGCTGCATAAAAACTCAACCCAGCCACCCACAGAGCCGTTTTTTGCGTTTTGGGCGCTCCTAAAAAAGCTTGGAACCAAAACCCCAGGGCGATCGCTAATGCCAACACACTCAACCCCGTGTTGACCGGGAGTTGCACTACCACGTCGGTATAGTTGGCCCCGTAAGTCACGCCCCGCTGCGAATACATCAGCTCATAGCGACTGAGCCATGTGCCCCCTGCGATCGCCAGCATGAAACATCCAGACAATGCCTGTAGATGACGCAACTGCCGATCTGCAAACCCAGGAAACTGCCCTTGGCTAAGGCTCTCACCTGCCAGTAGATAAACTAGCAGCACCGAAATTAGCGCTGTTAGCGTCAGGCCCATAAACCAGAAGATCACCAACTGCCCCACAGGCAAGGTGAACACATAAAAACTAATATCTCGCTGAAATAGGGGGTCAAGACTGTTGAAGGT
>CBIHQL010000140.1:0-8984 GCA_966211855.1 uncultured bacterium | reverse complement strand
GCCGCGATGACCTCGCAGGCAAGCCTGACAACATCAAAGAGAAGATTGTTCAAGGCCGGATTGACAAGCGCCTCAAAGAAATGACTTTGATGGACCAACCCTATATTCGTGACCAAAACATTACGGTTGAAGAGTTGGTGAAGCAGACGATCGCCCAAACGGGTGAAAACATCCAAGTGCGTCGCTTTGTTCGCTTCGTACTCGGCGAAGGTATTGAGAAGCAAGAGAGCAACTTTGCTGACGAAGTAGCAGCAATGACAGGTAGTGCCAAGTAATTGCGTCTGGCTGACAATCACTTTCTGCCATTCGTTGCCATGCTTGGCATGTAATTAACGCGCTCGATAAAGACAGGTCAAATCTTAGTATCTGGCCTGTCTTTAAATTTGTAGCGATCGCTAGCGGCATCTCGGCAGAGACTTGTTACGCTGGAGGCAATCGGCTGTGGGTTTTGACGACGCAGAGAGCAAATTGTGATTGTGCAAGATTATGGTCGGATCTGTTGAGCAAATTGAGCGCGATCTTGCAGCGCTACAAGAAACCGTGGCAGCAACGGCAGAAGAGTTTTATGCCACATATAAAAGTTATTTGACAGCTTTAGGGCAGGCAACGCGGCAACAGCTGATTTTGGCTAGCTATCACCTCTGCACCCAAGCCTACCCAGAAAAATTTTTACAATTATCGTTTAGCGATCGCCAAAAGTTGCAGCAATCGTTGCGGCAGGTGGCACAGCAGGCTCAAGAGCACCTTTTACAGCAACTTCACCCAGTAGGCAGTGCCGATGGAGCTAGCCTTGATCCTATCGAGTTGTTGCCTGAGTTAGCAGCCTTGATGAATGCTGAGGTGAGCGTTGAGGCTACTTTTACAGAAGATGAGGCAACTGAAACGGCAGCCTCAGACCCGCCAGAAGCCACTAGCTCAGAATCTACAGAACCACCTGTTGATGAGCCGCTAACGCCGCGAGTCGTTGCTCGTTGGCAAGATCGTTTAGAGCGATCGCTTATTGTGCAGTTGCGTAAGCTCTCCCACAAAGCCAACCACTTGCTCCAGCAGGCCGGGATTGTGCCTAAAGAGTTGCCCGAAATGGTTTTAGAAGCAGCCTCAGAGCAAGCCGGAGATGCGATCGCCAAAACGCCAAACCTGATCAATTTACTGGTTGAAACGGTCGCCGATCACGGTGAAGATGAAGATATACCTGCTCTCCCGGCTTCGCTAACTCAGGTCGTGACGATTCACCTGCGCTTAAGTGAGATTGAGTTTGCTGATGGCACCGTGAGCGTTTGGCGGCACAAAATTCGGAACTTGTCGGCGCAGTTGAACGCTTTAGGTCATCAATATGCCAAGAAGCAGCGGGAGCACGCGATCGCAGAAGCCGAAACCGCTTGGCGCAGCAGTTGGTTTGAAGATTAACAAACCCTAATTGGCGAACTGAGTGAAGCGCATGGAGGATACAACCGAGCAATTGGCCTTGTCCCAGATTACGGATGCCCCCGACGAACCACCCCCGGCAACTCCGAGCGCTGACGCTGTAGCAACAGTCGATTGGGTACGGCTCCAAAAAGCCTTAGCCGTAGAGGCAGACGCTGGGTTTAACAACTTGGTTGGCAAGCAATTTCGGTTTAATGAGTTTCTGCATCACAGCCTGCAACAACCGCCAGATGTACTGTCAAATCGCGATCGCCGTCGTTGGCAAGAAGTCGCTGATCAATTTGCCAGTTACTCAGACCTCAGCTTTTCTCAACGTCAACATCTGGTTGCCGATACTCGCCGCCTGCTCTACCAAACCCGGCAAAATTACGAAAAAGACAGTCTTATCTCAACTACAAATGGCAGAACACCTGCGGCAGCTCCTAAACCGAAAGCGCCGAAAACTACACCTCTAGTCGAAAACCAGCGAGCGATCGCCCCCGATGAACCGCTCAACCGCCTGCCTGGTATTGGCCCCAAAAATGCAGAACGGCTTGCCAAGCTGGGGTTATACACAGTGCGCGACCTGCTTTATTACTATCCGCGTGACCATATTGACTACGCCCGCCAAGTCAAGATTCGCGATTTAGTTGAAGGTGAGACGGTGACGCTGGTCGGTACAGTCCGCCGTTGCAACTGCTTTAATAGCCCCCGCAATGCCAAGCTCAGCATTTTTGAACTGGTGATGCGTGACCACAGTGGGCAGATCAAGTTGAGTCGCTTTTTTGCTGGGGGTCGCTACCGCAACCGAGGTTGGCAAGAACAACAAAAACGAATTTATCCACCCGGCGCTGTGATCGCTGCGTCAGGACTGGTGAAAAAAAGTAAGTATGGCATGACCCTCGAAGACCCCGAAATTGAGGTGCTCGATCATGCCGGGAGCAGCATTGAATCGGTGACGGTGGGGCGGGTGGTGCCCGTTTATCCGCTCACCGAAGGAGTTGGGGCTGATTTAGTCAGACGGGCTGTGATTGCGGCATTGCCCGCTGCCACCAAGCTGCATGATGCCTTGCCTGATGCGCTCTTACAGCAATATGGATTGATTGGCTTGAGTGAGGCGATCGCTCAAATTCATTTCCCGGCTGATAGTGCGGGGTTAGATGCGGCACGACGACGGTTAGTTTTTGATGAGTTTTTCTATTTGCAACTAGGTTTACTAAAGCGACGACAAAGTCAACGCCAAACTCAAACTAGCGCCATTCTCGCCCCCACCGGGAAACTCATCGATCAGTTGTATGAGTTGCTGCCTTTCCAACTCACGGGAGCCCAGCAGCGGGTCATCAACGATATTTTGAACGATCTGCAAAAACCCGTACCGATGAATCGCCTCGTGCAAGGGGATGTCGGTTCTGGAAAAACAGTGGTGGCGGTCGTAGCCGTGTTGGCAGCGATTCAAGCTGGATATCAAGCTGCGTTGATGGCCCCGACTGAGGTTTTGGCTGAGCAACATTACCGCAAGTTGGTGAGTTGGTTTAACTTGCTGCACTTACCCGTCGAGTTGCTGACTGGCTCTACAAAAATTCGCAAGCGTCGCCAGATTCATGCCCACTTACAAACTGGAGAGTTGCCCCTCCTCGTTGGTACTCATGCTTTGATTGAAGACCCCGTGATGTTCAATCGCTTGGGGTTGGTAGTAATTGATGAGCAACACCGCTTTGGCGTGCAGCAACGAGCGCGATTACAGCAAAAAGGGGTAGATGGCATTCCGCATGTGCTGACGATGACAGCAACCCCGATTCCCCGGACACTAGCCCTGACGCTACACGGCGACTTGGATGTGAGCCAAATTGACGAGTTGCCCCCCGGACGTAAACCCATTCGCACAACGGCTTTGACGGCAAGCGATCGCACCCAGGCCTATGAGTTGATTCGTCGCCAAATTGCCCAAGGTCGCCAAGTCTATATTGTGTTGCCCTTGGTTGAAGAATCAGAGAAGCTCGATTTACGTTCCGCCATCGAAGAACATCAACGGCTGAAAGAGAACGTCTTTCCCGAATTTCAAATCGGACTGCTGCATGGTCGCATGACATCTGCCGAGAAAGATGAAGCGATCGAGCAGTTCCGCCAAAATCAAACGCAGATCTTGGTTTCTACCACTGTCGTTGAAGTTGGGGTAGATGTGCCTAACGCCACGGTGATGTTAATTGAACATGCCGAACGGTTTGGCTTATCACAGTTGCACCAGTTGCGCGGTCGGGTCGGACGGGGAGCAGATCAATCTTTCTGTCTATTGATGAGTAGCTCGAAAGCAGAGACGGCTCGCCAACGGCTCAAAGTACTAGAACAATCACAAGACGGATTTTTCATTTCCGAAATGGATATGCGCTTCCGAGGGCCAGGGGAAGTGTTGGGCACCCGTCAGTCGGGATTACCAGACTTTGCACTCGCCAGCCTTGTCGAAGACCAAGAAGTGCTAGAGGTTGCCCGTGACGCTGCCGAAAAGGCGATCGCCAAAGATGCCACTCTCGATCGCTGGCCCTTGATGCAGGCAGAGTTAGAGTATCGTTACCAAAGGCTGATGGGCGGGGCAATCTTGACTTAATCATCCAGCATTTCTTCAAGTCTCTACACTTAATTGATAGCTTTTTGCTCTTTATAATTTTGCTCTTTATAAATTCTGCTTTTTGGCAGCGACTCTCCCCAGAATTAGATAGCCTGCTAGTAAATTTGTAGCGATCGCTATAGTTTGACTCCATTGTGGAAACGGTTTAATTCAAAAAGTTTTAATTCCTGTTTCTCAGGATTTTTCCTGATGCCATCTTCTACCTCTACAGTCGCAGTAAAAACCAAGGCAGGTTTACAGCTAGGGGTTGATCCAAACTTTGAGTATTCCTAATAGGCTGAATGAGTATCGGTTCAGTTAGAACCAAATCTGTTTTAGAGCCTAGAACGTTTACTAAGATTCAGCAGAAATTTGAAGAGAAAAGGAATTTTGATCATGAAACGGAATGTATTATCTGCGGCTATTGGTGCTGGTGTATTGAGCCTGGGCTTGGCTACTTTACCTCTAACCCTGCCTGCTGGTGCTCAAACTGACGGCACTACTACCACTGACACCACTACGACTGACACCACGCCCAACCAAGTTAGTGAAGGCGATCGCGACTTTGACTGGGGTTGGCTGGGTCTGCTCGGTTTGGCTGGTTTGGCTGGCTTGGCTAAGAAACCTGAAGAAACCGTTCGCTATCGTGACCCCGATGAAGTGCGCACGGGTTCTAGCACTCGCTACTAATTAGTCCAGTTCGCTCTGTTAGCAAGAAGATATGCAGGTGAAGACCTTATTCAAAAAGTCTTCCCTGCTACTTTATACCCTTGAGAATTTTCAGTTTTGTTAGCGTCAGCCAGAGACATTTAACTATGAAAGTCAACACTGTATCAAAGCTCGTTAGTGCAGGTGCGATCGCTGCTGCTCTTGCAATTGCTCCCTTAAGTCTGCCTAGCCACGCTCAAACCGACCCCAACCCCGATAACCCCACTGTTGATACCACTCCCTTTCAAGAAAGTACCAACGACTTTAACAACTTAGGTTGGTTGGGTTTAATCGGTCTATTAGGAATTGCCAATCTGTTCCGCAAGCCCAAAACAGTGACTCACTATCGTGAACCTGATATGGCAAGCCGGACTGGATACCGCGAATAACTGCTGATTAATTAAGCAATTTTCAAAGATAAAAAAAGCTCTCACTAGTTCCTGCAATCTCAGCAGAGGTGAGGGCTTTTTAATATTGGTGTTTATCAAAATTCGATGCGCGTAGGGATATGGAGTAAGGGCGAAGCATTCAGCAGACAAATCTCAACAAAAAACGAAAAGTGTTGTCTGAATGTTTCGCCCCTACCAGTTACGCTTCAACGGCAAGAGAGCGATCGCCTCAATCACTCCCTTCGCCTTATTCAACTAATTGATTAATCAATTAGTACGCATAACCCTGCTCTAGCTCGGTATTACGGGCAGGTGGAGCAGTCGCTTCGATCGCGGTAAAGGTTTCTAGAATCTTGTAGGTGTGATTGGCTCCTTGAGGTACTACCCAAGAATCTCCTGGCTCTAGAGGGATTACCTGATCTTCTAGATGCAGTTCGGCACGGCCCTGGATTACATACCCAACGGTTTCATAATCGCGACGAGCACGAGGCTTGGGCTCACCAGGTTGCTCATTTTGCCATAAACGCATTGCTAGCTGCGAACCAGATACCAGATACTTCTGGCCCATTGCCCCCTGAGAAGCAGAGGCTACATTCACTTTATTGACAGTAGAAGAGTTGGTCATAATGTATCCCTAAGGTTGAAGAACAACTTTGATGCAGTTATCTTTTTTGTTTTTGAAAATTTCGTAGCCGTGAGGTGCTTGTTCTAAAGGCAGTTTGTGAGTAATCACAAAGGAGGGGTCAATTCGACCTTCTTGAATCAGGTCTAACAACGGCTGGAGATAACGATGGACGTGAGTTTGCCCCATTTTCATGGTCAAGCCTTTATTGAAAGCTGCACCAAAAGGAACCTTATCTAAGAAGCCGCCATAAACACCTGCCAACGAGACATGCCCACCCTTACGACACGCTAAGAGCACTTGCCGCAGAGCTGTCGGGCGATCGGTCTCTAAACGAACGGCTTGTTTGGCTTTGTCATACAAGGCCATTGCATCGGTGCCGTGAGCTTCCATCCCCACCGCGTCAATACAACTATCAGGGCCGCGTCCCCCGGTCATTTCCTTTACCGCTTCACCCGCATCCACTTCTTCGTAGTTGATGATTTCGGCACCGCACTGCTCTTTCGCCATCTGCAAACGCTCCGGAATGCGATCGATCGCGATGACTCGTTCGGCACCCAGGATGAATGCACTCTTGATGGCAAACTGACCCACAGGCCCGCAACCCCAAACCGCTACCGTGTCTCCGGGTTGGATATTGCAGTTTTCGGCTGCCATATAACCAGTCGGAAAGATGTCGGTGAGGAATAACACTTGATCGTCGGTTAGCCCATCCGGAATCTTGAACAGACCCACATCTGCAAACGGCACACGAGCATATTCGGCTTGGCCCCCTGCATAGCCACCCATCATGTGCGAGTAGCCAAACACACCCGCCGGAGAATGCCCCATCATCGACTCTGCAATCCAGCCGTTGGGATTGGAGTTGTCGCACAGAGACCACAACTGGCTTTCGCAGAAGAAGCAGTGACCACAAGAAATGGTGAAAGGTACAACAACGCGATCGCCAATCTTCAGATTTGTGACTGCACTGCCGAGTTCGACTACCTCGCCCATAAACTCGTGACCGAGAATATCGCCCGACTGCATTGTGGGGATAAATCCGTCATATAAATGGAGATCGGAGCCACAAATCGCCGTCGATGTAATTTTAACGATCGCGTCACGGGGGTTCAGGATTTTCGGGTCGGGCACGTTATCCGTCCGTACATCTCCTGCACCGTGCCAGCAAACTGCTTTCATCTAATTTTTCTCCTTAAAACTTAGGGCTTGAGCATGACTCGAATACAGCCATCCTGCTTTTTGTTGGAAACTTGCAAAGGCTTTAGGAGTTGTTTCTGCGCTCAGAACTGAGGCTTTCTAGTGACGACCGTGACAGGTGGGCTGTCCTTCGGTGGTGGCGATTTCGCCTGTTTCCATCAGCATTTTGAAGCGACGCAGTTCATCTCCGATTTGCTGTTCGGGTTCTTCACCAAACAGTTTGGCGATCGCAGCAGTCACAGCGCCTCCCGGAATGTTGTATTCCAACACCACTTTGACGACAGTGCCTCGGTTGCCAGTGGCAGGTTGAAAGCGGACAAAACCGGAGTTCTCAATATCTGCACCTTCTACTGAAGCCCAAGCGATCAGTTGGTTGGGTTCGTCTCTCACCAAGTCAGCATCCCATTCCACATTGGTGCCGAGGGGGGCGCTGGCAACCCAGTGAGAACGGGTGTCATTCAAAGAGGTGACCGACTTGATGTGCTTCATGAAGCGGGGCAGATTTTCAAAGTTGCGCCAGAAGCTATAGAGTTCTGCGGCGGGTTGATTAATCGTGACGCTTTTCTCAACGCGAATGGTGCGGTTGAGTAGGGAGCCTTGCTGTACTTTTTCAGCCATGTCTTGTGCCTGTTGAACGGTACTTTGTTTGGTAATGCCTTGATAGAGGAGACCGCCACCTGCGAGAGTCATCAGCACACCCCGGAGCGATCGCTGTTGCAGACCCATGAGCACCATGGCACCCCCTCCAATCAACGAAGCCCAACGTTCGGTTTCACTCGCTTCGGCGTTTGCAGATGGCTGAGATTGGTTGGGTTGTGGGGTTATTTGTTCCATTAGGTATTTCCTTGTAAACGGCGTAAAACTTTTACTCTCTCTCTCTTGCTCCCCTTCCCTGCTAGGGAAGGGGCTGGGGGTTAGGTCAGGGCTAGGTCAAATCAAAGAGAGCGGCGATCGCAGAGAACGCTGGAGCAGGTCGCAAACTTCTTGATCTGAGGTTTGGGGAAACTCGTCGTACCAATAGCCGACAGAGCCAAAGCGAGCAGGGGTGAGGACGCAGAAGAGAGCATCGACATCAGCACGCAGGAGATCGCACACACTCGGCGGAGCCACCGGAACTGCAACTGCCAGATGTTTGGGCTGGTGCTGACGAATGCCTAACAAGGCAGCTCGTAAGGTCGCTCCGGTTGCTACCCCGTCATCAATGGCAATCACGCTGCGATCGCGGAGATCTAAGGGTGGGCGATCGCCACGATAGAGATTTTCTCGGCGCTCTAACTCTTGTTGTTCGTCGGCAGCAACGCGATCGAGAGCCCGATCTGAAATGCCGCAACTTTCGATCACATCTAGGTTCAAAACTCGCACCCCACCAGAAGCGATCGCGCCCATTGCCAGTTCTTCTTGCCCCGGCACACCTAGCTTGCGCACCAAAAAGATATCGAGCGGAGCAGCCAATGCTTGAGCCACCTCAAAGGCAACCGGAACCCCACCCCGAGGCAAGCCCAAGACCACGACATCGGGGTTGCCAGCATAGCGAGTTAGCATTTTAGCGAGTGCCTGACCGGCTGAGATTCGGTTATGGAATTGCCTGGTCATATCTGCTCCTTGTTGAACTGCAAGCTAGCTTAGCCGCCGCGATCGCCCTTATTCTGGCAACTTAGCCACTGACTGCTGCACCGCTGGTGGGTTGAGGTGGTTTGATCGCATCGGCACCATTGCGGGCTTGATAGAGATCGGCAACGCGCTGCTCGTTTTTGGCGATGTCGATTTCCATGTCGTCAAAAATTTGGCTGGTAGTGGGGTCGGTGAGCTTGTTACGTAAGGCATAGGTATCGACAACGCCCGTTTGCAAATCACCCAAAGCCCGCCGCAACAGTGCTTGCTCATCACTGTCGTTTTGCAGCCATGTTTTGAGGCTCGCTAAAGTCCCACTAGCAACGGCTCGCAGCGATTCTTGTTCACCCAAAACTTGCAAGCGTTCTTCGAGACGTTCGAGATGGTGCTGCTTGGTGGCACAGATGCTTTGAAAGAGAGATCGCAACTCTAGATCGGATGTGCGATC
>CBIHQL010000139.1:0-8989 GCA_966211855.1 uncultured bacterium | reverse complement strand
GCCCAACATGAATACCTTGGTCAGCCTAGGAACGCTCACGGCCTACACTGCAAGCTGTATTGCCCTGTTGTTCCCGGCTTTGGGATGGGAGTGCTTTTTTGACGAGCCTGTAATGCTGGTTGGATTTATCTTGTTAGGCCGCACCTTAGAGCAGCGAGCCCGTAAACAAGCTGCATCTGCCTTCCAATCGCTCGTCGCTCTGCAACCTCGATTGGCACGACTGATTCCCCATTCGGGGCTAACCACTGACTTGCAGACTGAACTGGCGCCGCAAAAGGGGGTCGAAATTCCTGTCGATCAGGTGCGGGTGGGTGAGTGGTTGCAAGTCTTGCCCGGAGAGCGCATTCCTGTAGATGGTACGGTGGTGGCTGGCAGAACGACTGTAGATGAGTCGATGCTGACCGGGGAACCGCTGCCAGTCGTGAAACAACCCGGTGATCTACTCACAGCAGGCACGCTCAACCAATCGGGGGCGATCGCCTTGCAAACAACCCGGATTGGCAAAGACACCACCCTGGCGCAAATTATTGATCTGGTAGAAAAAGCTCAAACTCGCAAAGCCCCCATCCAACACCTTGCCGACACTGTAGCAGGGTACTTTACCTACTTTGTTTTGGCGATCGCGACCTTAACCTTCGGGTTCTGGTATTTCATCGGTACACATTGGTGGTCACAAGTCTTGACTCACCCAGAGTCATTGGCGACGATGGCTGCTCATGCACATCTGGCTGCGGCGATATCTGACGGGGGCCAAAGTTCTCCATTGCTGCTGAGCTTGAAATTAGCGATCGCAGTTCTAGTCGTCGCTTGCCCTTGTGCCTTAGGTTTAGCAACACCAACGGCGATCTTGGTAGGGTCGAGCTTAGGAGCTGAGCAAGGGTTATTGATTCGAGGTGGGGATGTCTTAGAGCAAGTACATCACTTAGATACCATCGTCTTCGATAAAACAGGAACACTAACCACAGGGCACCCAACAGTGACAGATTGCCTGGTGCTAGATTCGGCAACACTTTCACCCGATCAGCTATTACAGTTAGCAGCAACGGTTGAAAGTGGAGCCCAACATCCTCTCGCCAATGCGATCGTTCAACAAGCGCAAAAGTTGGAACTACCCTTACTGAGCGCCAAAGACTTTTATACAGAAGTCGGTCAAGGTGTGTCTGCGATCGTATCGGGGCAGGTGGTGCGATTAGGGACGGCAGATTGGTTGCAGCAACATGGCATTGCGACCGATATGGCTACGGCTCAAGCAACTACTCTCACCCAAGCCAGTAAAACGGTCGTCTATGTAGCGATCGCCCAGCAGTGTGTGGGTTTAATTGCCGTTAGTGATCCCTTGCGACCTGATGCCAAAACGACAGTGGCACAGCTTCAACGGTTGGGCTTACGAGTTTTGCTGCTGACAGGTGATTGCCAAGAAGTTGCCACAGCGATCGCTGAAACCGTCGGCATTGCTAGCACCGATGTTCAAGCCAAAATCCGCCCTGCTGAAAAAGCTGTTGCGATCGCCCAGTTACAGGCTGCGGGTCACCGAGTCGCGATGGTGGGAGATGGCATCAATGACGCTCCGGCCTTAGCGCAAGCAGACATCGGTATTTCCTTGTATTCTGGCACTGATGTGGCGGTTGAAACTGCCGAAATTGTTCTGATGCGCGATCGCCTAGAGGACGTTGTAAGATCAATTCGGCTGAGCCGCGCGACGTTCCGCAAAATCTGCCAAAACCTATTCTGGGCCTTTGCCTACAATGTCTTAGGGATTCCGCTGGCGGCGGGGGTGCTTTTAGTAGTCACTGGTTTTGTACTCAGTCCTGCTGCTGCCGGAGCTATGATGGCATTTAGTTCAGTCAGTGTTGTAACTAACTCACTTCTACTCCGGCGAACCTTACAAACTGCCCAACATACCAACCCTTAACAACCCAGGGAGTCAAACACTGAGGAAGAAACTGGCAATCAGCCTGTCAGGAAAGATGACAATCAATCCTCTCATTTTGCTTCCCAAGGCCAGAAATGAAGTTGAGCCAAGACCCAGACAGAAACTACGATTTCTGGCACAAATATTAATAATTTGGCGTCAGACTCGGCACTGTTGGAATTTTTGTTGATATATCGGCACTTTCTACTGCGCTATGGCTTCAACACTTCATCAAAACCATCTGTTCATTGTTGAAGACGATAAAGGACAGCGGCACTTTATACTTGAGAACTTGGTTTACACCATTGGTCGAGAGCCAAAATGTGACATTTGCCTAGTGTCTCAATTTGTTTCAAGAGGCCATGCGGTATTGAAGAAGTTATCCAACGAGGATGGCGGCTATTACTATCGCATTGAGGATGGAGATTTATATGGCAAGCCGAGTGTGAATGGCTTGCTGATCAATGGGCACAAACTTCAGGGCCACGATTTGCAAAATAAAGATGTGGTCGTCTTTGGGCCCAAAGTTAGAGCCATTTACTTTTTACTTGAGGATGATGCCCTGGCAACCCTGGGTGCAGAAGATCTAGACACACCAGAATTTGATGTGACCTTAATTGACCCGCGTATGGTTGCGGTTGATTCTGAAGATTGAGGTTCCCACAATAATCAGCAGTTAACAGAACTTGAGGGGGCGATCGCTCAGGGTTTGATCTAGGGCTTGTCCTAAAGGTTAAACTGAGGAAGGCTGAAGCAATATGAGTGATAACCTAAAGGCAACTCTAGCAGTTGAGCTACGCTGTACATTACTCTAAGCTCAGAGGCTGACGACCACTTTTAGTCACTCGAACTAACGGCACTATCTGCTTTGAAATGGCACCAGAACCGCATCCCAATCATTTACTGATTATTGAAGACGATAAAGGACGTAGAGAGTTTATTCTCACGAGTCCAATTTATTCGATTGGTCGAGATCAAAAATGTGACATCCGCCTGATCTCACAGTTTGTCTCTCGTCGCCATGCAACCTTGGTGCAACTTCCTAATGAAGATGGCTCTTTTTATTATCGAATTGTAGATGGAAATCTTAAAGGCAAGCCAAGTGCCAATGGCCTACTCATCAATGGTCGCAAGCTCCAAGCTCACGACCTGCACAACGAAGATGAAATCGTTTTTGGCCCTCAAGTTCGTGCTATCTACTATCTCTTGAGGCAAGATCCGGCGTTAACTGTACCACCTGATGAGTTTGACATTACGCTGATTAGCCCCAACATGGTGGGAGAGCCAGAAGATCAGCAACTAGGCTTGAGTGAATCTGCAAATAATCTACAAAATTCGTGATCAGCGAAGCTGTCGCTTTTAGGTTGATTAAATTAGCCTGCGACAGCCTCAATTAATTGCCAGTGCTGACTATCAGCAACTGCCTGACTGACCATTTCAAACATCTGGTGACAGTGGTTGTTGACTTGTAAGGGCAGCTCTTCATTTTTAATGACGAAATTCATCCGAATCTCGCGCTCAGTCGCCGAAGTTTTGTCGATCAAGACTTCGACTGTGACCAATTTAGAAAATGAGACGTTACCAGGAACTTCACGAGCCATCATGTAATCGCCCGTGTCGTAGATGATATCTAGGTTGCAAGATTTGAGAATCTCAATCAGCAATTGCTGGAGATTGCTCATGGGCACTGCAACAGTGAACAGACAAGTGTAGCGAGCCATAGGCTACCCCAGGCGTGCAATTTCAAGACCCTCCTATCATACCCTTCTCAAAGCTGGACAAGCCGAAGCTCTGTGGGTGTTGATGGAGTGGGTGAACAAAGAGGTGAGAAGCAAAAGATCTGAAGCTAACTTTGAGATAAGCAAAAGCTTAGACAGCTAGTTCAGTTTTGGCTCACTCAGCCTCTATCAGCTTCTAGCATACCAGCCTTCGATCCGGATCAAAGGGGGCTGAGCTGAGAGAAAACGCCAAACCCAACAGATCAGGCATTTTCTGCACGTTCAGGGTAGCATGATATCCGGCATTGGTGATGGTGCTTTGGGCAGGTGATGGAATCATGCAGGGGAGATTGATTGTCTTTGAAGGGGTAGAGGGCTGTGGTAAGACGACCCAATTACGGCGATCGCAAGCTTGGCTCTTAGAGCAGTTTGAGCAGCTTGGTGGCGATCCTAGGCCTTCTATCGTGACCACGAGAGAACCAGGAGGTACAGAACTGGGGTTAGGGTTGCGGCAGTTGTTGCTCGACCATCGCGCCCAAGAACCGATTCAAGACCGGGCTGAGTTGTTGCTCTATGCGGCAGATAGAGCCCAGCATGTGACGGGTTATCTACAGCCTCACTTAGCAGCAGGTGCCCTCATTTTGTGCGATCGCTACACAGATTCGACGGTTGCTTATCAAGGGTATGGTCGGGGTCTAAGCTTGCCGCTAATCGAGCAACTGAATCAAATTGCCACGACAGGCTTAGTCAGTGATTTAACGCTATGGCTGGACGTGGATGTGGAAGTTGGGTTGGCTCGAATGCAAAAGCGGGGGCAAGCCGATCGCATGGAGCAAGCAAATCTAGAATTTCATCGGCGGGTGCAGCAAGGGTTTCAAGCGCTCTACCAACAGAATCCACAGCGAATTGTCCGCATTGATGCCAGTGTGAGTGAAGAAGTTGTGGCTGAGCAAGTTCAGCAAGTTTTGAGTCAACGATTATCGCAATGGTATCCTCTGCTTTCGCTCCGCTGATCGGTCAGCCACAAGCTGTTGAGTTATTGATGCAAGCCCTCAATCAAAACCGTATTGCTCCGGCTTACTTGTTCGTCGGGCCAGATGGGGTGGGGCGCAGCGTGGCAGCTCGATGTTTTTTGGAATTGCTGTTGGGCCACGGATTGAATGAGGGGCAGCGATCGCGACTCAAAAGCCAACTCCAACAAGGCAATCACCCCGATTTGTTGTGGGTCGAGCCTACGTATCTGCACCAAGGCAAGCATCTTTCGGCAACCGAAGCCGCCGCGATGAATTTGAAACGTCGCGCACCTCCGCAAATCCGACTGGAGCAAATTCGGGCGATCGCGCAGTTTTTGGGCCGACCGCCGCTAGAAGCCACCCGCTCATTGGTGGTGTTAGAGCAAGCCGAAACCATGGCAGAAGCGGCAGCTAATGGTTTGCTCAAAACCTTAGAAGAACCGGGACAAGCAACCCTGATTTTGCTAGCTCCAAGCGTGGAGTCGCTGCTGCCAACTTTGGTGTCTCGTTGTCAACGAATCCCGTTTTATCGATTAACGACCGAGGCGATCGCGGAAGTTTTGACCACGACCGGGCATACCGAGGTTTTGCAGGCTCCGGAAGTGTTGGCGTTGGCACAAGGAAGCCCTGGAGAAGCGATCGCCCACTGGCAGCAGTTACAGGCAGTCCCAGCAGAGTTATTGCAAGCGGTAACTCAATTGCCGCGATCGCCACGAGAAGCCCTCAATCTAGCGCGACAAATTGACAAAACCCTAGACCCAGAAGCCCAGCTTTGGTTAATTGATTATTTACAGCATCACTATTGGCGATCGCATCTACAGCAGCACCTATTAAAACCCTTAGAAAAGGCTCGTCAGTGTCTCCGCAGTTACGCTCAGCCCCGCTTAGTGTGGGAAGTAACATTATTGTCGTTAGCTCAAGGGACTTAATTTGCTCGTCCGACTGCCTCTGATAGGTGCTGCAAGCCATGGGTTTCTAGCTTGTTGACCAACCCCTGCAAAATCCGGCGTACCATCCACGGGCCTTCGTAAACCCATCCGGTGTACACCTGAATTAAGCTCGCTCCCGCCGTGATTTTCTCCCAAGCATCTTCAGCTGTGAAAATACCGCCCACGCCGATAATTGGAACTTGACCTTGAGTTTGTTGCCAAATAAACCGAATCACCTCGGTAGAACGTTGTCGCACTGGAGCACCGCTAATCCCGCCTGCTTCTTCTTGCACAGGGTTGCCAGTCGCTTGAATCGTTTGGGTCTGCAAGCCATCCCGGTGAATGGTGGTGTTAGTGGCGATGATGCCAGCGAGATTGTGTTTTTGCACCAAAGCCAGCACATCCGCGATCGCCTCCCATTCCAGATCGGGAGCAATTTTGATCAACAACGGCTTGGCAGCTTGGTTTGCCTGTTGTAGCGTCGCCAAGATCGGCTCTAACTGCTCGGTGGCTTGTAGCGATCGCAGCCCCGGAGTGTTGGGAGAGCTAACATTCACGACAAAATAGTCACCCCAATCTTGTAGCAACTGAAAGCTCGCCACATAATCTTCAGCAGCGGTTTCTAGCGGGGTGATTTTTGACTTGCCAAGATTAATGCCTAAAGGTGTAGCTCGGCGCGATGATTTGTTAGCCACTTGAGCTTGGGCTACAGACTTGCTAGCTAACAGTTCAGCCATTGCTGCTGCCCCCTGGTTATTGAAACCCATCCGATTTAGAACGGCTTGATCACTCAAGAGCCGAAACATGCGGGGGCGGGGGTTGCCAGGTTGGGCGTGAAAAGTTACGGTACCGACTTCTGCAAAACCAAAGCCAAACTCCGACCAGATCCCAGCCGCCACACCATCTTTATCAAAGCCTGCTGCCAACCCAACCGGATTTGCAAAGTTTAAGCCCCACAGCGTTTGCTCTAGCCGGGGATCTGTAAAACAATAAGTTTGCTGCAACTGGTGGTGAAGCCAACGTTCTGGCAAGCGATCGCGATGTTGGTCGAGCCAACCCAAGAGGTTCATGACCTGGTGGTGAGCCTGCTCCGGGTCAACGTTTAAACCAGAGAATAATAAAGGGCGTAACCCTAGTTGATAGATGTCCAATTTCGAGAGCCGATTATCTGAAACGCCACGACAAGCGCCAAACGGAGCAAATTAGCAGCCCAAACGACAGCCTGCCAACGCGCACTCGCTCCGATTATTGGGCATCCTAAATCTTACAAGCTCTTCCCTCCCAATCGGTGGATCGTGCCCATAAACCTGACCTGTGATTCATTTCTTAAACTGATGCGATCGGTTCCTGAGGAAACGCAACTTGACCGGATAGAATTTGGGGAGCTTGCGAAAATTCGTAGTGTTGATCATCTACCCCAAGCGCATTGCCTAGTGTGGATGCCGATCTGTGGTGGCCTGACGCTGCGATCGCCAATAAGCTAAAACTGTGGTGATTCAGGCAGTCACTTCCCTTTCAGGCTGATTGCTGCCTGAAACTGCTTACCGCCTTGTTCGTTGAGAAAAGCCTGTGCTGCCCGCGATGGGAGCCAAATAACATGGGTCAGCCGAAAGAGCCGACAACTTACGAAAAACAATTAGTTGCCTTAGGTCGTGTCCTTCAGATCTTGCGGGAAGAGGAAAATGTTGATGTTCTAATTGAGACCACGCTCAATTATTTACAAGATGAATTTGACTACAGCTTGATCTGGATTGGTTTGTACGATCGCCTAGAGCACCGCTTGTTTGGCAAAGGTGGGTTTATGCCAGCAAGTGACAGCTCTTTCTTGAAGCAACGCATCGTCCTATCACCTGGAGACATTCTAGAGCAGGTTGTCATTCAGCAGCGACCCGTTGGCGTACCCGACTTGCGAGAAGAAACGCGGGCAGGAGAATGGCGAAAGGCCGCCCAAAAATTTAATATTCAGGGCACCATGATTTTCCCGATCCGCTATAAAGATCGGTGCTTTGGGGTGTCTTTACTGGGTTCAACCTTGTGGGGAGTGTCGCCACGCTCTGATGAAAAAGCCCGACTCTCGATGATCTTTGGGGGGTTAGCAGCCGCTCTCTACCAAATTGAAATTGACTGGCAGCGCCAACAAACCAAGCGTCCCGAAGAACCCTTGCTGGCCCTGCTTTCTAAATTAAGGTTACTCCCGACCCTGGCTCAGCGTTTAGAAGCAGTCGTTGAAGAAACGCATCGGTTTGTCGCTCCTTCCCGGACGAATATTTATTGGTTTGAGCGCGATCGCCGCTATTTTTGGCGAAGAGTCAGCAATCGTCAGAAAACAACGGGTTTAGCTGATGCCAATCAAGCTTCTTCAGGAATTACTGTGCAAGAAGTCAGTAGCTTTTACCAAGCTCTGGCTGCCGATCAGTTAGTTTCAATTGGTGAAGCACATAGCTCGCTCAAGGCCGATATCACCAGTCGACTCATGCAGCAGATCAAATCGCGATCGCTTCTAGCTGCCCCAATTTTGTTTCAAAACGAGTTGATTGGATTTCTCGCCGTAGAAGGCAACGAAGCCCGCATTTGGGAAGAAGAAGAAAAAAGCTACGTACGGGGGGCAGCGCAACTGATTGCCTTGACAGCACCCCTCGAAGAAATGGAGGAAGCCATCCAGCAAACCCGCCTCGATCAATCGTTGACGGCAGAAGTATCACGAGCGATTTACAGCGACGAAGACTGGAAGAACACGCTGAAAAACTGTGCTGATAAGCTCTGCCAACGCTTAAGAGCTGAGCGATTTTTGGTGCTGTTGTATGACAAAGATCAAGAGAAATTTGATATTTGTTATCAAAGTCAGCCCGGAAATCGCCGAGTTTTGGCAACACCGCTCAACATGCTCAATGATGTGGACTGGCAAATGCTAGAGCGCAGCACTGAAGCCGTCGGTATTGAAAATCTAGAAGATGATCTCAAGCTGATGGCGTGGCGAACTGATTTCTTAGAGCTGGGCGTGCGATCGCTGCTGCTGTGTAGTACTTCAATTGGGCACCCGCTCGAAGGGTTGATTGTGATTGGGCACGAAGCCACCCGCACCTGGAGCCGACCTGAGCGAGAAATTATTCGAGTGGTTAGCCAACAAATTGGTTTGATTTTGCACCAGTGGCAACTGCAACGCCAAACGGAACAGCAGCAAAAAATTGCGCAGACCATCCAGTGGGGCTTGACGACAATTCAACAAACCTATCAGCCCGATCGCTTAGAACGGTCTGCCTTGCAACATATTGGACAGATTTTGCAAGTGCCTTTCGTCGCCATGGTCGCTTGGTTTCCGGGGCGGCGAGCAGCTCGCCTTGTAGCTCCACTAATCGCAAATTCCCAGTTTTAGTTGAATAAATAAATAGTCGTGCCCCTAAACAACTTATCCATATT
>CBIHQL010000138.1:0-9126 GCA_966211855.1 uncultured bacterium | reverse complement strand
TGACCCGCGCATTGTCCCTGATGCTCAGTTGATGTCAGAAATCACCTCTGATGAAATGCTGGAGCTGGCAAGTTTAGGGGCAAAAGTGCTGCATCCTCGCGCGGTTGAGATTGCTCGTAACTATGGGATGCCGCTGGTGGTGCGCTCGAGCTGGACAGATCAGCCAGGGACGAAGGTGGTTTCCCCGATGCCTCAACCGCGATCGCTGCAAGACCTCGAAATTGCTCGCCCGGTTGATGGCGTGGAGTTTGATACCGATCAAGCCAAGGTTGCTCTGTTACGAATTCCCGATCGCCCTGGGGTAGCAGCCCGGTTGTTTGGCGAAATTGCCACGCAAGATTTGGATGTGGACTTGATCATCCAATCAGTCCATGAAGGCAACACGAATGATATTGCTTTTACGGTGACCAAAAATTCGCTGAATCGGGCTGAAGCGGTGGCGGCAGCGATCGTCCCGGCATTGGGTGCCCAGTTGGGGTCTGCGCCTGAAGATGCCGATGTTATGGTTGAGCGTCAAATTGCTAAAGTTAGCATTGCCGGAGCCGGAATGATTGGTCGGCCTGGGGTTGCAGCCCAAATGTTTACGACCTTGGCTGCGGCAGGTGTCAACATCCAAATGATTTCAACCTCCGAGGTGAAGGTCAGTTGTGTGATTGATGCTGAAGATTGCGATCGCGCGATCGCCGCTCTATGCGAAACCTTTGAAGTCACCAGCTCTTCGGCTCGGATCAACAGTTCAAAGCCTGCCCCGACCACTGATGAACCTTCTGTGCGTGGCGTGGCGCTCGATCGCAATCAAGCACGGTTAGCGATCCGTCATGTACCCGATCGCCCTGGGATGGCAGCTCACATCTTCCAAATTCTGTCGCAGCACAACATTAGCGTCGATATGATTATCCAGTCACAACGCTGCCGAGTGGTGGATGGGGTGACAACTCGCGATATCGCTTGCACCGTAGCCCAGATGGATGCCGAAGCTGCTCGTCAAGCTTTAGCCGCCGCTGCGCCTGAACTCGGTTGTGGTGAGATTGTTGTGGATACTGCGATCGCCAAAGTCAGCATTGTGGGCACCGGCATGGTGGGTCGGCCTGGAGTTGCTGCCAAGATGTTTGAGGCGTTAGCAGCCCATCAAGTCAACATTCAAATGATTGCCACCTCTGAAATTAAAGTCAGTTGTGTGGTGTCTGAAGAGCAAGGTATCCAAGCGTTGCAGACTATTCATGCGGCTTTTGGTCTGTCTGGTAGCCAAAAAGTCGAAGTTCCTGCTTAACCTGCTGCTCAAAAACAAGCGATCGCCCATCCTATGAACTCTAGGAAAGGCGATCGCATCTCGTCAAATGGGTTTTGTAGGGGCGGTTTTTGCTGTCAAGCTAACTGCATAGTTAATCACTTATCTACTAAACCCGCCCTTACAGATATCTGAATATCTGGCAATACCACAATTTCATGGGGTATCAGGAATCTTGCGGGCGATTCCCAGTAGTAGCAACACCAGGCGATTGAGAGCGCTCATAAAGCACGATTCCAACTGCCACCAAAATGATTGTTAGCTGTGCTAGGGTTGTTTCCCAAGTTGGATAGAGGCCAAGCGAACTCAAGGCGGGCAAGAAGTTAGCGCTGTGGGCAGGCAAGATGTGGGAAACCTGCAAGGCATGTAACCCAGCCCCGACAAACTTGAAGCCGAGATAGTAGATCAGCAAGCTCGTCACCAAGAAGAACGGTTTGAGGGGAATTCGCAGCCCCAGCCCTAACATCAGCGCTGCCGCGATCGCCAAAATCACGCTCCCCACTGCCAAACCACCCAACAGGTCAGATGTGCTAATCGAGGGCGCAATGCCGATATAAAACAACACAGTTTCAGCCCCTTCGCGGAACACCGACAAAAAGGCCAGCAACGACAGTGAGAACACACTATTTGTCGCCAAGGCTGCGGTAGTTTTCTCTTTGATATAGGTTTGCCACACCCCCATCGAAGCTTTGCTGTGCAGCCAATAGCTAACGTAGAACAACAAGACTGCTGCGACCAGCCCCGTCATTCCTTCTAGCAACTCTCGGTTCTCACCCACCGGGATGTTAGAAAACACCAAATGGATGATCAGCGCCGTCGCGATCGAAGCGAGAATGCCTACGCCCGCCCCAATCCAAATCCAGCGGCTTTTATCACCATTGTCACTTTTGACCAAGAAGGCACACAGCGCCACCAGCACGAGCAACGCTTCCATGCCCTCACGCAGCAAAATCACAGCAGAATCAAACAGCGTGTAACGAACTGTACCCGTAGCAAAGGGTTGCAAATCGGTTCGTAGCGTCGCGATCGCTTGGTGCGCTTGGGTCATTTTTGCAGGCTGAGATTGCAAGAGAGCATAGGCGGTTGCCATCGTGTTTTCAATCTCAACGTAAGCATCGTGAGATTTGGCACTCACAACCCCTTCGACTTCCACCCAATCGGTTTGGAACCCTTTGATTTCAGTCGCGGCGGTCTTCACATCATCACGGTTCAACGCCGCATCAGCGCGATCGAGACGCTCAATCAGACTCGCGATCGTCACCTTTTGGTTGGCAGCCGTTGGGGTTGGCTCGGCGGCAATTTCACCCCGGACAAACTGTTGGTTGACTTCATGTAGATGTTTGAGCGCCGTAGCGACTTGAGCGGGGTCAGCAGGTTCAGACTTGAGAGCCACTCGCACCTGTCCCATCGCGGTTTCAATTTCACGATAGGCAGGCCGAGACGTATCTCTGACTCCATCCTCAATCTCTGACCAACCTTTACGGAACTGTTGATAGCTGGCACCAGCAGTCGCCAAGTCTTTGGTTTCGCTTTGGGCGATCGCTTGCTCGATATAGGAGTCAATTTTCTGGACATCTTGTTGCGCGGTGCTGGCAGCCCACGTCGGTTGGGCAATACACAGCAAGAAAGTAGCAACAAACGCTAAGATCCAGCGCGTAAATTTGGGAAAGCCACGAAAAGACACGGTCATAGTCCTATCTCTAGGGTTTGATCAAAGGAGCGGTCAACTTTCAGGCACACTGAAGTCTCTCAACATTTTGCGCAGCTCCATATTATGCAGTTCTTCTTGGCTAATCATGCCGCGAGCAAATTCTTCTAGGTACACGCTGGCATCAGCCACGACTGAGAGTAGCGACTTGTAAAGATCTAAAGCTTTGGCTTCGTGAGCTAGACTTTCGGCTAAAACATCACGCACTGAGTGTTGATAGCTTTCTTCGATGGGTGCAATTTTGAGGCTGGGGTGTCCGCCTTCTAGACCAGTAATAATTTCACCGACCTGTTGAGCGTGCAACAGCGATTCGCTAGCCTGAGCTTTGAGAAACTGCACAATAGGAATCCGGTTTGGCCCTGTCACCATCAGCGAGTAGTGAGTGTATCGCACGACCCCTGCTAGCTCAAACTCCATAATTGAATTCAGCAACGAAATAGTTGCGGGCAAGTCTAAGTCTTTCATGGGTGCTTGTATTAGTTCACAATCCCTGATCATTTCACAACGGGTTGTGTTTCTTGCTGGATAGTTTGCACCAATTGCGCAACTTGGTCGGGTGTTTTCACAGGTTTTTCGGGTGGTACCGCACTGGGCCAAGCAGTTGCTAGCTCACTGAGATTTTTTTGGATGGCTTGTTGAGCTTCGGGCGCAGTTTTGCTCAGATCAGTTGCTGCTTGCTGATATAAATCTTGCGAATACAAAACAAAGCCTCGCGAGTCCTGATATTCAATCGCTTCGACAATTTTGTCGTTGGCGATCGCAGCGGCGTATTCAGCGTTGGCAGTGTCTAGCAACCCATCCATCACTTGCAATACAAATTTGGGAGATTGCCGTTGTTCAGCGGGTACTGCTTGCATGGCAGTCTCTAAGGCTTGCTCGACTTTGGCAAAATCTGCTTGTACCTTACTGGTGTCTTTCGCTCCAGCCTTAACGTCATCGTGCAACTGCATCAGCACCGATTTAAACTCTGGTACCTTGCGAGCTTGTAGTTGCGCTTCTACATCCGCGTAAATTTCTTCAACCGGATGCCCAATATGAGGCTCGGCTTGCTCTGGTTTTTGCTGATCTAGCAGTTCTTTGGCAACTAGCAGGTGACCTTTCATCAGCCCTAGTTTAGTCATGTAGGCGACATCGGCATTCACTTCTGGAGATGCCGCAACAGGGCTAGCAGTCGGCGTTGTTGAGGTGGATGTGGAGTTACTGGTTGCTGTTGGTGGATTAGCAGGCGGATTACCACAAGCCACCAAGGTCATCAGCCCGGTCAAGGCAAAGGCTAGCGAGAAGCAGTGTTTATTGATCATGATGTTTCTATCAGGCAAAACAAGAAGTGCTGTGAGCGGTGTCTTGAAAATCGTAGTCGATAACAGGGAATCTTAATGAGAATTATTAGCAGCCTTGTGACGAGTGTGTGCCAATTTGGTGTTATTTAAGTCGCAACACCTTCAAAGTGGCCCATACATCCCGCCTCAGCGATCGCGTCTTGGTGGGGATGAAACATATAGTGACCAGGATAACGATAGCTAAACTCTAAAATGTGTCGCTCTGCGGTGCCCATGGTGATCACATCAGTCTCCTCATGGGGGGTGAGCGATCGCCCCGTGCGATATACCCGAAACATGTTGGCGTGGAGATGAAAGCTGACTGCTGCGTCAAACTCGATCATATTCAGCACGTACAGCCGAATCAGTTGATTTTGTCGAATGGGAATCGGGTGATGCATGTAGTAGTTTGGTAACCCGTTAAAGGCGTACAACTCATTGCGCTCATCATCATTGGTGTCATACCCTGCCATAATCATCACCATTTCATCTGCCGGAACGCGGGGCTGGGGTGGATCGATGATAAACATGCCATACAGCCCTTTACTAATGTGTCGCGTCACAGGTGCCGTGTGGCAGTGATAAAGGTGGACACCATAAGGTTCGGCATCAAATTCATACACTGTGCTGGTGCCATGTCGTACGGGCTTTACACCATCAGCTTCGGCTTTGTGGATACCGTGAAAATGGATTGAGTGCGCATGTCCGCCTTGATTGTGAAAAATTACCCGCACGCGATCGCCTTCTTTGACTCGTAGCGTGGGCCCTGGCACTCGACCATTAAAATTCCAGCTCACAAATGAGGTGCTGCTATTCAACTCTAAGGTTGATGTACTTGCTTCCATATGAAATTCCCGCACGGTGCGCCCTTGTTCGTGCTTGACGGTGCCGTAGTCAAACTCGCGCAACATCACCAACGGGCTAATTCCATTTGGCATAGTTAATGCGTCAGCGGGCAAGGGAGGAATACTAACGGTTGCATTTCTTTCTGGTTGAATCGCCTGCCAAGCAAGGGCTGTCCCACCAAGGCCAACTCCGGCTAACCCCGCTTGCAAAAACTTTCGCCGTCCCCAAACCGTTTTACTTAATCGCTCAGAAATCGGCATCATTCCGCCAGCGCCCAGAATTCACATTTATCTATGAACTTCTGGAGCATAGGGAATTTAAGAATCATTGTCAATTAGGGGTGTTGACTAGAGATCGTCGCCATAAAAAATGCTCTTAGCAAAGTAAAAATCCTCCTGATGAGAGCTTAGAGTGCCGTAGAAAGAATTGGTAGATGCACCCTGAATCAATCCCTGGCTACGGCTGGGGATTTTTTGTTGCTTGAAGTGTCTTGTCATCTCGCACCATTCGCACCTGGGGAGAGGGTGTCAATCTCGCAGCACGTAACCGACGCCACGCACGGTTTGAATCAGGCGTTTTTCTTGGTTGGCTTCTAGTTTGAGGCGCAGGTAGCGGATGTAGACTTCGATGATGTTGGAGTCGCCCAAGAAGTCGTAGCCCCAGACTTGTTCGAGGATGCGATCGCGGGTGATGACTTGACGGGGGTGGGTCATCAGGTACTCTAGCAGGTCAAATTCTTTGGCAGTGAGGTCGATGAGGCGGTTACCTCTTAAAACTTCGCGGGTTTGGCGGTTGAGGCTGAGGTCTTCAAAGTAAAGGGTTTCGGGGTCGGTTTCTTGCATGCGGCGCAGGTGTGCCCGAACTCGTGCCAGGAGTTCTTCGATGCTGAAGGGTTTGACAACGTAGTCATCGGCTCCGGCATCAAGACCCGCAACGCGATCGCTAACTTCGTCTTTGGCGGTGAGCAAGATAATCGGTACTTTGTCGCCTGTACTCCGCAGTCGGCGACACACTTCTAGGCCGCTCAATCCGGGTAGCATCCAGTCAAGAATGATCAGGTCGGGTTTGGTTTCGCGGGCGGTGGTTAACCCGGTTAAACCATCCTCGGCGGTGCTGACTTGATATCCTTCATAGCTCAATTCGAGTTCGATAAATCGGGCAAGTTTGGCTTCGTCTTCAACGACTAAAATATGCGCGTTCATAGTTTGGTCAGTTGAGTTGGTAAGGTGACGGTGAAGACGCTGCCTTCGTTGGGTTTAGACCGGACGCTAATCTGACCGTTCATACTTTCGACTAGGGTTTTGACAATGGATAGCCCTAGTCCTTGGCCTCCGGTGGAGCGGGCGCGGGTTTCATCGACACGATAAAAGCGATCAAAAATGCGGGTTTGCTGCTGCAAGCTAATGCCACAACCACGATCGCAAACTTGCAGACGCACGACATCTTCAAATTCGTGGAGCTGCAAAGTAACGGGGGTATCAGGTTCAGAATATTTCACCGCATTATCTACCAAGTTAATCAACACTTGCTTGAGGCGGTTGCGGTCGGCTCGCACTTCAATGGCGATCGCGTTGTGCTTAAACGGGGCGGGATAAATTTCGACATCGATCGGACGGTTGCTAAATTGTTCTGCCATGCTGGCAATTTCGTGCAATAAGTCTTTGAGGTCGATCGGCTCCCAAGATAAGTGCAGGTAACCACTGTCAGCTCTAGCGAGGTCGAGCAAGTCTTGCAATAGGCGGATGACTCGCTCGGTTTCGGAGGCGGCGATCGCCAGAGCTTCTTGTTGTGGCTCGCTCAAATTTCGGCTTCGGCGCTGCATACTTTGCAAGTAGCCATGCACGATGGTCAGGGGGGTACGTAACTCGTGGGATACGTTACTGACAAACTCTCGCTGCTGTTTCCAAGCGTCGGAAAGCCGAGCCAGCATGGTGTTGAAGGTTTGTGCTAAATCTTTGACTTCACTGGGGGCGCTGTCGAGTTGGAGTTGGGCTTGCTCTAGATCATCGGCAGAAATCACTTGAGTCATGTGGCTCATGGCGCGCAAGGAGTGCAGCGATCGCGCTACATAGGTAGCCACGGTAATTGCGATCGCCGTAATCGCCAACAAACTCACTAAGCTCAAATTACGCACAACAGAGAAGAACTTGAGCTGATCGCGAGTAATATCTTGAGCGATATAAAGCTTGCCAATGGAGGTTTTTTTATAGGCCAAAGGCTTACTGACAAGCACCAAGTAATAACCCTTAGTAAAGGAGATTTGGGGCTTGCTTGGCATTTTAGACAAAGAAGTGATCGCCGCTGCAATACTATCGGCTCGCTCAGAATGAAATGTTTCAACTTGAGCGACTACGGTGCCGTCTGGTTTGCCCACCCAAACTAGAAAATTGGGAGCCGAAATATCATTAATTGCCTTTTGAACTGCTACCTCAACGGGCATCATTTCGCTGTAGAGTTCAATATCTTGGGGTAAGCGATCGACGAGGTAGACAATATTTTGTTTGTGAGAGTCAATCAAAATCTGGTAAGTTGTCCAACTCATCCAAACGGCAACGCTACCCAACCCTAAGATCGAAACACCAATAATGCCGCTGGTGATCCGAAACTGTAAGGAAAATGGATCGATACGACTGAGATGATGATTTAATTTTTGCAGTGACTTCCAAACAAGTTTCATGCCTTTTGATGATTAAGCACGGCATAAACAGCTTCAGTATCTAGGCTAATCGAGTTATTTCAAGATCACTCTAACCTAAGCTGAACAGAAGATTAATCCTACAACATCCCGCCTCAGCGATCGCACTCTATCTTTTCGATGGGTGATGCTTGATGTTTAAATCTATACTTGAAATTTAACGATCTTCAGTATGGCAGTTGCTCAATCTCAAACCCACTTCTGAGCACTTACTAATTTTCTTAGCAAACTCCAAACAGTTTCTCAGCAAAAACTCATCTATCTACTAAGCAAGCCAGTTATTTCTATATATAGAACTTACGCGATCGCACTGAGTGTGGTGCTGTTTGGAGGTTTCCATGAAATTCAAATCTGTAGCAAGTTTAATCGCTGCTTCCGCTCTGGGCCTTGGTGTCTTGGCTGGTTGCTCTCAAACCGAATCCACCAGCCCTGCTAGCCCTGATGCTGGTGCAGCAACCGAAACTCAGACCGAAACGACTAAGACCACCACAACTGAGTCTCCTGCTCCTACTGCTGATGGTGCTGCTCAACCTGGTTCCAAGACTGAAACCACGACCACCACTACCGAAACTAAGCCTGCTGATGGCGCGGCTACCACTGGCGCAACTGAGTCTCCTGCTCCTGCTGCTGATGGTGCTGCTCCCTCAGGCACAACCAACCCATAGTCTCATCGCTACTAATTAGTAGACTCAAAAAACCTTCACTTTCCTAATGGGGATGGTGAGGGTTTTTTGTATTAGTATTACTCAGCGATCGCCCCCTTGAAAGCCTCTGAATCTGATGCTCTAGCCTCTATTATGGGCACTCTGAGGAAAATTCTCCCACAACCATTACGGGCTAGGACTTTATGAGTATCGTTGATACAACATTTGTTATCCCTGCTGAGATTAGTACAAAATTAATAAATGGTAGCTATGAACGTATAGGAGGTGTGATTAGAGATTCAAAAACGAAGAAAGTAGTAGCTTGGTTGCGGGAAGCCACTTCACAAACTTCAGTAGCTAATTTTCCTGGGATAGTAAGCTCATTAAGTTTAGGCACTTCTCTACTAAATTTAGGAATTACCACGATTGGGTTTGCATTGATTTTGCGACAATTAGCTGTGGTCGAGAAACGTTTACAAAGTATTGAACGAACTTTAGAGCAAGTCAATCAAAAAATTGATTGGGGCTTTTATGCTAAGTTTCACACTGCTCTCGATTTAGCGAGTAATGCTTTTAGAATGCAGCAGCCCGAAAATCGCCGTAATAGTGCTATGCAAGCGATCGAT
>CBIHQL010000137.1:0-9133 GCA_966211855.1 uncultured bacterium | reverse complement strand
AGCGAGGAAGTGAGGTTGGTAGCAATTCTGAGAGAGCAGCGATACCTAAGAGCGCCCACTCTAAGTAGAGCAAAAAAGGAAATGGATGCAGTCGAACTTTTGACAAGTGGCTCACAGCGATCGCACCAAGCAATCAGGGGTGTCTTTAATTTAAGCCTACCGAGTCAGCCAAGCTACCACGAGGGTGAAGTTGTGACTTTAGTCATGGTTCAAGTCGTGACTTCTGCCTCAAGTGCTAACTCTACCTATTTTTTAGGATGGAAGCATTCAAATCTGACTTGTGGTGATTCCTCAAATACTTGCTATGAAAATTAAGTTCATTCCTGTTTTAGTCAGCGCGATCGCTTTGGGTCTTGGAACCGTTCCGATGTTAACTTCTATTGCCCAAGCACAAGATTCAGGCGCCCCGACTCAAACCCGCCCGATGAAAGGCTGGATGATGCAAGACTTGAATCTCACGGCTGAGCAGCAAGCGAGCATCAAGCAAATTCATGAGGAAACACGGGCAGCAATGGAGGCTATCCTAACGCCCACCCAGCGACAACAACTCCAGGATGCGAAGGCTCAAGCTCAGGCAAATCCGGGGCAATGGAAGCAACGGCGCGGGATGAAAGAGGCGTTGAATTTGACTGAAGAGCAAAAAACCAGAATGCGCGAACTGAAACAGTCAGCTAAAGAACGAATTTCTGCTGTTCTGACCGCCGAGCAGCGCCAACAACTCCAAGAAAGACAACAAATGCGTCGGCAGCGTTGGCAACAGCGGCAAAATAACCAACCTGCTCAGTAAGCAACGAGGCGCGATCGCAATCAGGCAGTCCTTAGCGCAAAGGGACGAGAGGACAGTTTAGCAAGACTTATAGCACTGCCAGCCAAATTGTATATCAAAAAATCGAAAAAGTGTTGCAATTTGTAAATAATTTGTTACATTAGTTTACATGACGTAACAAAGGAACTGGCTATGCGCTACACAACCGATGAAAACGGGATCATGAACAACTACGCTGCTGAGCCTGTGATGTACTACGCCGAATATCCCTCGCCTGCGCGGCAACGTCAGTATCTTTTCCAAGGCGCGATCGGATTTCTATGTGTCGCTACCTCTTTATTTCTAGCGATCGCAGTTAGCTAAGCCTCATCGCTAACTTCAATCTTCAAAAATTAGAATTGCACCCTGATCAGCCCTGGCACCAAACTGGGGCTGTTTTTGTATGTCACAATTACTTCAAGTAGCGTTAAACACAGATCTATTGATTTCGCGATCGCATTGTATCTCTCAACTTAACGCGATCGCCCAATCGATTCATGTTTGGTTTAACATTACCTATTGATTCACAACTAAGGGCTTAACTTATGGTGAGGGGCGATCGCACCCGTCCCCATACTCCGCCTTGGCCTGCTCCACCAACACTCTTGCCTCCAGTGATCGGCAAAACTGTATCCGAGTAGTAGGTAGGATAAAAATTTTGCAGAATAGAAAATAAAAGAATAAATTCTTGCTATGTCACCATTGAATCCACCTCTTAACAAAGATGACTTTAATAATGCCTGTTGGCAGGATGTAGTTAACAGCGGTGAGCTGAAAGATTGTCTCTTTTATGACAATGCCTTCTGGAAAAAATCGCAAGAAGCACAAAAAGCAGGAAACTTTAGAGAGCAAGCTGTGTTTGCAATTCTGGCAGCCGTGGCTGGTGCTGCAATCAAGCCAGAATCAACTGAAGAGTTTTTTGCTGATATTTTTAAAAATCTTACGGATGATCAGCTAGACTTCCTTGCTGATATTGCACCTGAAATATCAGATCCTGAACTTCAAGCACGAGTAGCAGATCTTCTCTGGGTAAGGCGGCGTGATTATCGGATGGCTCAGCTAGCAATTCCTGCTTATCTACAATCAGCAACCACTTTAGAAAGCCCCGACCATTGGACTCACTGCGTTGAAAGAATAGAACGGGCACTACGATTAGCGCGCAAAATAAGACACAAGGATGAGGTTGTTTTCTCACACATAGAAGTAGTTCTTGACCGCTATAAAGGGGAAGACCCTCTATGGTTATCTACAAAGTTAATGGAGCTATTGCAGGAG
Organism: uncultured bacterium; assembly: GCA_966211855.1. Lineage (GTDB taxonomy): Bacteria > Cyanobacteriota > Cyanobacteriia > FACHB-46 > FACHB-46 > CBIHQL01. Next base: position 7,053 of record CBIHQL010000137.1, on the reverse strand, counting down.
TATCGATTTGGAGATCCAGCGAAATATGCAGCCTTTTCTGAAAAAGCAGCAACTTTAGCAGAATCAAGCTCTGATTGGCGTAGAGCAAGAACGCTGTGGGGTATTAAAGCCGTATGGCATCGTATGGAGAAGGACTACAGTAAGGAATTTGATGCTTCGATGTCAGCCGCTGAAACTTATGTTAAAGAAGCTCAGTCTGCCCTTAATAGAACTCCGCCGAGTTACATGGTTGCATCGCACTTTTTACAACAAGCTGTTGAGGCATTTAGAAGTATTCGAGGCACAAAGGAGGAAACTGTAGATGCTAAAGCGAGAGCTGAGGAAGTTCATAAACTTCTTCTTCAGTCTCAGGAAGAGACTCGCAATGAGATAATTACCAGTTCGCACGAAATGGACATTAGTGAGCTGGTAGAGGCAGCAAGGAATCATGTCAGAGGCAAAGACTTTCAAGAATCTCTATTTGCTTTAGCTTTTTTAGGTGCCCCAGTTGATGTCTCTCGATTGAGGCAGCAAGTACAGCGGCAAGCTCGTGAGTTTTTAGCATCCCATCTCTTTCCTGTTATCATGATGAATGAAATGGGCAAAGTTATTGCTCGTCAACCGGGTTCTATCCTCTCTAGCAATCCTGAGGAAGCGGAGGTTGCAACTCACTTTGAGATGTGTCGAAATGCCGTTTACTATCAGAATATGCAAGCCCAAGGATATGTTGAGCCAGCTAGACATCAAATTAATTTAGAGCATGGTGTACGGCTTAATGATATTCTTTCAATTATTTCGCATAGCCCATTTGTTCCTCCTGAACGAGAGTATCTTTTCTCTAAGGGACTATATGCCGGACTGACGGGAGATTTTTTCACATCTACACACATCCTAATTCCTCAAATCGAAAACTCTGTCCGTTACATTATGTGGCGAAGAGGGATAATTACGTCAGGATTGGATGACTCTGGCATTCAGAACGAGCATAACTTGAATTCTACTCTCTACCGTCCAGAGATAACCTCTATCTTCGATGAAAATACGTTATTTGATTTGAAATGCCTACTGGTCGAACATGCTGGTAGTAACCTAAGAAATCGTATGGCTCATGGTTTAATTAGCGATGGTGAGTTTATGAGTCCATTAATGTCATATCTCTGGTGGCTTACCTTGAGACTTTGTTGCTTGCCTATCTTGATACATCAGCAGCGCGTTGAAATCTAATTTTGCGATCGCAACCTAGCCGTACAACCTGCATTTCGTTGGTTGCTCATTACGCAAAAAAATCTCCAGCCGCTTAACTGGAGACAAAAGCTGTGACCGTGTTAGGAGAACTGGCAGGGAAAACTAATTAGCGCCCCAAGAGTGAATCGGGGTCAGTGAGAGAAGAAAAAGCTGCTTCTTTAGGCATCCGAGTTAACAAAAGCTCTGGATGCTCTAATTCAGGGTGTTGGAATAGGAATGAAGTGAGCCTGGGGTCAGTGGCAGCAACAGCCTTGGAGCTACGGTGAAGCGTGATGCGATCGGCAATTGTAGCAGCGATCGCCGCGAGGATGCGGTGAGGTTCCATAGCAAGCGTTCAAAACAGCGTGGAGTTGATGCCTATTATGCAGCGCGATCGCCCGTAATTTTGAGTGTCACGATACAAAACGCATAACTTTTAACAAACTCTATGCCTGCAATTGCTAACTTGGCTTGCTATATGTAGTAGTGAGCCACAGAGATCTGGTGGTGTTTTTGAATTGGGTTTTGCCCAGCAGGAGTGTTGCGATGCCGACTTATCCCGGAATTTCTAGTGAAGCTTTTCGCCATCCGCTCGATCGCCAAGCCGAGCAGGCATTACGTAGCGTTCCTGGCTTTGATCTGGTCGCCCGGAAATTCGTCGAATTTGTCTACGAGCGCCCCCAACTGATCTACTTGATGGGCAATGGCATTCAAGTTGGCCCCCGTCAGTACGGCACAATCTATAACTTGTTTCGCGAGTGCGTCCGCGATTTAGATGTTCACCCTGAGCCATCTCTATTCGTGGTTCAAAATCCGTTAGCTAACAGCTATGCGATCGGAGAACAACAACCCTGTATCGTCCTCAACACAGGTCTTTTAGATCTACTCAACGAAGCCGAAATTCGCACAGTGATTGCTCATGAGCTGGGTCATATTAAATGTGGGCATACAACTTTGATCCAAATGGCAAATTGGGCCATTCAAACCGTTTCAGCGATCGGAGAGATGACTTTTGGCTTGGGCAATATCGTCGGTAGTGGTTTAATCTATGCCTTTTACGAGTGGCGGCGTAAAGCAGAATTGACCTCCGATCGCGCGGCTCTACTAGTCACAGACGATTTGACTCTAGTGATGCAAACCATGATGAAAATCGCGGGAGGTAGCGTCAAACATGCTCAAGAATGCAGCCTGAATGAATTTATGCGTCAATCTGAGGCGTTTCAAAACTTAGATCAAGATGCCCTCAATCAAGTTTATAAGTTTCTTCTTTACAACGGCGCTCAAGGGGGAGGAATGTTGAGTCATCCGTTTCCGGCAGAACGGTTGCGATATCTTCAAGAATGGGCCAACTCTGAGGAATACCGCCAGATCCGGCTAGGAAACTACCGCCACAATGATGCAGAAGGTGCTGTAGATACTCCTGCGAGTGCTCCTTCGCAAGAAGTTGATGAGTTGCGTCGCCAAGTCGAAGAATTGCAACAAAAGATCAATCAACTACGGCGTCCTCAATAGGCGATCGCTATGTTGAATCTGGACTGATTGCGATCGCTTAATTCCTAAATATCAAGGCAAATCTCAAGAATTTTTTCAAACTCTTTCAGGCTAAAGATAGATGATTGAAATACAATCTCATCTAGAGAGATCTCACACCCCTACCATAAGCAAGATGGAACTGTAACAAGGCTTGGTTACGGTGTAACAACACAAGTTCCTCATGAGTTGAGTTGCGACAGGATACTTCTGTTGCACAACCTCAAAACACATTCAGTACAGGGAGTCTAGCGATTTTGAGGGACTGTTTTGTTGCGATGTTGGAGTGGCAACTTCAGAACAGCCTGACAAAATTTGGGAGACTATCTAGATGAAAGTAGATCAATTGCAAGACCTTTATGCTTCAGGACGCCGAGATTTCCAGCAAGCGGATCTGAGCCAAGCGAGATTAACCTGTGCTTGCTTGAGTGAAATAGATTTGCAACAAGCGAACCTGCGAAAGGCCAATCTACGGGGTGTCAATCTCCGGCGAGCCAATTTAGCAAAGGCAGACTTGACTCATGCCAATCTCAAGGATGCTGATTTAACAGAGGCCAATTTATCAGGGGCCAATCTCCAAGGCTCTAATTTGAGCGGTGCTAATTTAACTGGAGCCAACTTGCAACGGGTCAATCTCGATCAAGCAGGTTTAGGAAAGGCCAATCTCAGCCGCACTAATCTTCGCTATGCCAAGTTGAATGGTGCCAAACTGTTTAGCGCAATTTTAACAGGGGCAATTTTACTCAAGGTCGATCTGGCAGGAGCCGTATTGGCAAGCGCTAATTTGCGAGAGGCTAGCATCATTGATACTCACTTAAGTGAAGCAGTTTTGAAAGATGCGACTATGCCAGATGGCTCCATTCATGACTAAATTAACTAGATCTGAGCCCAAAAATCCGGCGTAGGTCAGAGGGTTTATGTAGCAGAGTCACCGAAGCTAAAGGAGCAGAATATTAAAATATGTGAATTAATTTATGGCTTTGACAGCACTGATTACAGGCGGTTCGGCTGGAATTGGACAAGCGATCGCTCATCTTTTAGCTCAAAAAGGATACAACCTGGCTCTCACAGCTCGCAGTTTGGAGGAGCTAGAAAACACTGCCCAATCCTTGCGATCGCTGGGGCGTGAGGTCTTTGTCTTTCCAGCCGATGTGCGAGAACCGGAACAAGTTCAGACCTTTGTAGACAAAGCACTAGGGTATTTTGGGCAGATTGATGTACTCGTCAACAACGCAGGTATCTACAGTTCTGGCCCAGTAGAGCAATTCTCTCTCGCTGATTGGCATCAGATCATTGACACCAATCTTTGGGGTTATCTCCATACGATTCATGCTCTTTTACCTCACTTTTTAGCGCGAGGAAGTGGCACGATTGTTAACCTCAGCTCAATTGGTGGCAAAGTTCCTATCCCTTATACGGCTGCTTATTGCACTAGTAAGTTTGCCGTGACGGGCTTAACCGAGTCTTTGCACGCCGAGTTAAAGCCCAAGGGTATTCATGTTTGTGGCATTTACCCCAACATCATCAGAACAAGTTTTCTGGAGCGAGCGGTGATTCGCGGGCAGGATGCTGAAGATCGCAAAGCTCGTCAACAACAATTAGAGCAAGTCTTGTCAGTGCCAGTAGTCGAAAAGCCCGAAGATGTTGCCCAAGCTGTTTGGGAGGCGATCGCCCATCAAAAAGCCGAAGTGATTGTCGGGTCAGCCAACCTCGCAACAGCCAGTTATCATCTATTTCCTGGTCTAATGCAGTGGATTTTTCGCCGCACTTTCCAAAATGGCGATCGTCTGTAATTTTTGGATCAGCGATCGCTCTATATCTCGCATTGAGGGATAGAGCGATCGTCTCTATTATGATCGGGGTATTACCCTCTGTTTTTGATAAGCATTACCTGAACAACCTGACTTACCAAGCTGTCTGATAAATTTAAAGCTCGACACAAACTGCCTAAAAGCTCTTCCTCTTCTTCAGTCACCTGACCATCTGCAAGCACTAAATCAGTAGCGATCGCGAAAGCAGTCTCATACAGATCGTGCGGCAATGTTGCGATCGCAGCATCAAATAGCACTTCGCTTCCATCACGCCGTAAAATATTACAGAGATTGTCAATCATCCGTCGCATTACATCATCAGAGTAGCTACGGAAAAGTTTCATCCTACTAAAAGTTATGTTCAGCAGTCGAACTTCATCATCTGCTGCATAACCGTCAGAAGCCACTACAAGGAGCATAAGTGCTGCAAACCCCTCAGCAGGGCCAAGGGTAACCTGTTTTTTTTGAACACCGCTTTGTCGAAAGGCATCGAATAGTCCCATTACACAATCTCCAATAACTCAATTTCAAAGCAAGCACTACAGATTAAGATTACCCGCAGCCAACTAATGCCTAACTTCCTTTAGCAAATCACTCCTTCACTCAAATAAATAAAAACCAGCGATCGCTTTTTCATGTTTATAGATAAAACGATCGCTGATCTGTTCTATTGGCGAATTGAGATTAATATCCAGTCGGGCGATCGCCTAGCTCCCAACTGCGGTTATGTCGTCTTACTGCTGTCTGATTACTCAAGCACCGACCATCGACTGACATACTGCCAGAACTGCAAGTTGCGATCGCTGGATTGGCTTGAGTCGGACGATCGGCTAGGGTAGCGCTTGAATTGTTTGAAGAGGTTTCTCTAGCAAGTGTGCTGCCATTACCAAAACCAGAAGCTACAGCAGCTGCACAGGCGTCGCTTTGATCAACGCGGACATCACCAGCACGATACTTCTCAATTTGGCGTTGCAGGATGATTAGTTGCTGCTTGGATGCTGCTGGAGTCAAACTAGAGCTTAACAACTGTTCCACCATTGTAGAGGCTTGATTCCAATCATTCATGCACAATGCCGTATTCAGACGGGTTGGCAACTGACTGACATCAACCGTTTGGGTGCGGGCGGGAGATGCTATGACCAGCACTAACATCAGTGCCGAAAGCAAGACATAACGAATCAGTTTCATGGGTGCTGCTCCTGACGCAGGGATATTTATTGAATATTGCTATCGATCTGGTTGGCAACTGCCGGAATGCGCTGGGTATAGCAAATTCCACCCACTGCATCAAAGCAGGGGAAACTGGTGCGAGTCGCAAAGACGGGATCTGTATACCGATAGCCTAGGTTGGCAATAAATGCGATGATGTAGTGACGGTAGGGCTTGCCTGGAAGCGACTGTACAATGCCAGCATCAGAGCCATAATTAAATGTTAGCCCTGTTTTGTGAGCGAAAGAAACCTCGGCAGCAGCATTGCAAGGTCTAACATCTTGACCGTAAGGAATTCCGTCAACAGTGACCGTTCCATCAGTTTGGTTAATCCACTCAGCGGGTACAGGTGCAGGGATACCAGGTAGAGTATTAGGAGCCTTACAAAAGTTTGAAGTAGAGAGTACTTCGTTATATCCTTGCCTTGCCAGCAACCCCTTCAAGTAAGAACGCGATCCATTAGATAGTTCTGATGAAGTGACAAACTGTCCATTCGGTTTACGCCACAGTGGGCGGTTATCGCTGGTTCCCTCAATCAGCCACAGTAAACGAGCAGTATCGAGAGCGGTCATATGAATTTGGCCCGGTTGCCAGCGATCGCCTGTTGCTGGGTCAGTGTTGTTGATTTGCAGGGTTCCTAACCCCAGCTCTTTAAACTCGGCATTCATGACTCCGACTTGGTTCATGTCATGCAGCATTTTGAGCAATGCCCGAGTAGACGCGTTATCTGAATAGGCAATCATCGGTTCTAACCAACCTTGAATCGATCGCGTCTCTCGTGTTGTTGGATAGAAATAAGACTGAGTCAGTGAAATGGTTCCTGCATCTATCAACCGCATGACACGATAGGCAATCAGCAGCTTGAAGAGAGATGCTGGATAGGGAGACATAAATTGATAAGAGGCATTCTCCCGCCCAGGCACGATATCATCTGCGTTTGTTAAAGGCGGGTTGCTTGTCCAACCTTTGGTGCTTAGTCGTTGCCCGTTAGCGCTAGAAAATGTGCCCCCATCTGATCGTTCAATATCCCACCTGCGCCACCGCACTGAACTTGCTGCATAGTTTTGATCAATCGGTACCAGCAGCCCGTTTGGGTAATCGCGAGATAACAGCACATTAGCCGCATCTAACGCACCTCCACTGCGATCAAGCTGAATGACTGCAATATCAACATTAGGGGTATTCTCAACAATTGAAGCTGGACTCGGACAAAAGTTTTTGCCTGGACAAGCTTCACCATAGGGGCCGTAATCAACTACCTGATCAAACTTAGCATTGCGCACTGCCGATAACAGCGACT
>CBIHQL010000136.1:0-9193 GCA_966211855.1 uncultured bacterium | reverse complement strand
GTGGAGATGTCTCTCTTCGACCATCTCGAAGAACTGCGGCAACGGATTTTCTACTCGTTAATTGCAGTGGCGATCGCCGTGACGGGGTGCTTCTTCGTCGCTAAGCCGATCGTGCAACTGCTGGAAGTGCCTGCTCAAGGGATTCGCTTTCTCCAATTGGCCCCAGGTGAATATTTCTTTGTCACGATCAAAGTGGCGGGCTACAGCGGTTTGCTGATTTCTACCCCGTTCATTCTTTATCAGATTATTCAGTTCGTTTTACCCGGTTTAACTCGGCGTGAACGTCGCTTCTTAGGCCCGATTGTCCTAGGTTCCAGCGTTTTATTTGTGGCTGGGTTAGCCTTTTCCTATGTTGCCTTGATCCCAGCGGCGCTCAACTTCTTCATCAACTATGGTGCAGATGTGGTGGAGCAGCTTTGGTCAATCGATCGCTACTTTGAATTTGTGCTGCTGCTGATGTTTAGCACTGGGCTAGCCTTTCAAGTGCCCGTGATTCAAATGCTGCTGGGCTTTTTAGGAATTGTGTCCTCTAAGCAAATGCTCTCTGGCTGGCGGTATGTGGTCTTAGGAGCTGCCGTGGCAGGAGCCGTCCTCACCCCTTCGACCGACCCTCTGACGCAGAGCCTCCTGGGAGGAGCCGTGGTGGCGCTCTACTTTGGTGGTATTGGCTGTGTGAAACTGCTGGGCCGCTGAGCTTGGTAGCAACATCATCACCAGACTCAGCAACTCTACCGTTGACCCTCTTTGAAATCGTGAGTTAGCAAGGTGCCGTCCCCTTTATCTTTTGGTTGCCTTGAACTCAAAACATTTTATTCTTCGCTCTAACTCGCCTCGTCAATTGCAGAAGTGCTGGGATACTCTATACGCCAAACGTGGCGCTGCAATTGGTGCAGTCTTGGCGCTAGTGGCCTTAAACAGTTGTGGTTACTTTGAACCCCTAAAGGTCGAGTCTTCGGTGCCTCCGATCGCCAGCCCTTCAGCCTCTACCGAAATCGCAGCTCAAGGAGGCGATCGCTCACTGTTGTGGTCGAGCACGCTTGTAGAAGAAAACTGGCAGCAACACTGGGGAGTGAGTAAAAGCAAAGACTGGGGGCTCGACAATCTAGCCATTATTCCTGACCCTGAAGGGCGGTTTGGCAAAATATTACGAGTTGCCTACCCTGCTAAGTCTGCTAGCCCAACGGTGTCTCGCAAACATAAAGTGCCGCTGGGGGGTTGCCAGTTTCTCGCTGACCTAAACTTGGCTCCCCAGGATGCGCTACGCCTGAGCTACTACGTCCGCTTTTCTGACGATTTTGATTTTGTCAAGGGTGGCAAACTTCCCGGTTTGTTTGGCGGAGATAGCCAAAGTGGTGGTGACGACCCCGATGGCACCAACGGCTTCTCGACGCGATTTATGTGGCGCAAAAATGGTGCTGGTGAGTTGTACGCTTACTTACCCACCAGCAAAAAGAAAGAATATGGCACCTCGATTGGGCGAGGACAATGGCAGTTTAAGCCAGGTGTGTGGTACCGCTTGGAGCAAGAAGTGATTCTAAATCAACCCGGCTTAGCAAATGGTCAAGTGCGAGTCTGGCTCGATGGTCAACAGGTGTTAAACAAAACCGGATTGATGTTCCGCTCAACTGATCAGCTCAAAATCAATGGAATCTTTTTCTCTACGTTTTTTGGTGGCAATGATAAGTCTTGGGCAACCCCCCGTGATGTCCACGTAGACTTTGCCAACTTTGCAGTTACACCTGTGCAGCGTAGCTCAAGAAACGGAGGGTAGGGTTACGCCTTTGGTGTGAGTATTGACGGCATCTTGCAAAACGATTTCACCCCGGTTCAAGCTGCCGTCAACCGCGACATACTCTACCGTGACATCTCGCGTTTGGTTGAGCACGAGCGGATTGCGACCACTGCGTTCTAAGTGAAGATTTCTCACCGTGGCTTCGGCGACCTGTTCCATCCGAATGCTATCGATCGCGTATTGAGAGGCTGAAGCCGTTTCGGGGAAGATCTGCCGCATTGTAAAACCGCTTAGCTCAACTTTTTCGAGCCGGGATGCCTTACTATTTTGGGCTTTAGGGGTTGAAACAGGGGCGATCGCTGCTGTTTGAGGGCGTACGGTGAGCACTGCCTCTCCAGCCTCGCGATTAAAGTGCGCTTGCAAGATCGTGCGAGCAACCCCTTGGCCTTTGAACTTAAGATGGCTGCGATTAATTTCTAAGGGCCGGAATAAATCGACTTCTCCCAGCGGTAAATTAATTTGCACTTCTTGAGCATCAGGAAGGCGGCTAATCAAGGCTTGTAGTGCGGCTGAGTCATCTTGATTGTCGTTAGGGATCACTCCTTCATCGATCGCTTCTATAACTTGTAAAGGCATCTGCTGCATCGCCACTTGATGGTTGAGCCACAGCCCTTCTATGTCCCACACAGGGTTGAGTGTGCCTGCCAACCACAGCAAGCCAACCGTGAAGCTAAACATCTGAGCACCCAACAGAAACCGCGACGTGCTGAGTTTTGCGAGCTTCTCCCACCCAGAACCCTCGGCTGAGATGCTTTGGTTGCCGCGATTGCTCCAGTTTTGCTTGGCGAGGTTCATTTGAGTCCACACCTTGACCATGGCTGAAGTCCACTGAGACAGCAACAAAATCAAGACATGAATGGGCCGCAGTTCTGATTGTCGTCCCCAGAAAATCACCAGTAGCATCAGCGGACGACTAAAGCAAACCCAAGATGCAATAATGCCTGCTGAAATCCAATGGCCTTGAAGGAGGGTAATCAATAGCAAACCGGGGGTGATCAGCGAAGTCCACATGCTAATGCGCTGGTCGAGCAGGCTGTACCAAGTTGACCAGCCAATCCGGTGTGGCCCCAAGGCTAGCGCCCGCGTACTGTTGCGTAGCATGTTGCCATACCAGCGCCGCATGTTTTGGTAGGCGCGATCGACAAATGAGCCAGAAATCGTTTCAATCGAGTAGACAATCACATCGGGGATGTAGATCATGTCGTAACCCCGCTGCAGCAACCAAAACCAGGTGCTCTTGTCATCTCCAGAGAGAAACTTAAACTGCCCCCACAACCAATCATCTAAGGTATCGGCTTCTAGCTGTTGGGCAAAGGTGGGATGTAGAGCAGCTTCGGCCCGAAATAATGAAAACCGCCCGGTCAAGCACATGACTTTGCTGCCTAGAGAGTCGGCGCACATTTGGCTGTGGCGTTGAGCAAAGCGCAAGTGAAACCATTCGGAAAATAAATAAGAGCCTTGGACGATGGGCAACTCGTCAGTTGTCAAAGCTCCCATCTTGGGAAACATCCGGAAGAAAGGTAAACACTGACGCAGCGTTCCGGGGGTGAGTTCTGAGTCGCCATCCATCAAGGCAATGACGGTGTCACTTGGGAGGTTGAGTTTGGCTAGCTCTCGCAAACCATCAGCCATTGCTTGCCGCTTACCGTCTTTTTGGGTCATCAACACCAAGCGGATCGAGGCCAACTCTGGATCGACGGATCTCAGCACTGCTTCGATCGCGGCATTTTCGTCGTCACTACTGCTATTGACCAGCAAAGTGATCGGTTGCGCTAAGCTTTGAGCTTCGTGAGCGATCGCGCGAAAAACTCGCTCAGTAATCCAGGGCTGTTCTTTATAAGTGGGTACTAGCAGGCAGGCATGGGGCAGATGTTCGACGGGCACCTTCTTCGCCCAGCGCCGCCAACGCGGAAACACCCAATGCAAATAGACTTGCGATCGCAAAATTCGGATGATGAACCAAGCCCAACGCCATAGACCCACCACCCCTAAACTGATCAGGCCGAAAACGTCCCAAATCGCTAAATGACCAGGATTTTGTAAGAGATAAAGACCCGTCAACCCGAGAATGGGGAAAATCATGAACCCCAAAAAGTTGAGTTGGGCGCTCAATGAGGGCGACGATTTTGAGGCGGTAGATTTCATAAGTATCAGAGAACGCTAGTCCTTCAGAACATCACGGTTGCTATAGTCGAGCGATCGCACCCTGACAGCCAAAATTAACGAGATGACAACAGCTTGGTACCAAATGTGAGACGAGCCGATTGCCCAACCCCACAAAATTGATGAGCTTGAGCTTGCTGCTCGGTGGGGGGAATTCTTACAGTGACTCTGGCAAGGGGTAGACCCGATAGCTTGGGGTCAATAGCGGGACGTAGTGCTTGAGTTTGGTCTTTAGCCAAATCGCCGCTACTGATGGCTTCGATCAGCTCCACCTCACCCACAAAAGTGTCTGGGGCACCTGCGAGCTGCACGCGCACTGGCTTTTGCTCATCAATTTGGCTAGCTTGAGGAGCACTGACCAGAGTTTCAACCCACAAATCATTGCAATCGAGTAGGGTCAGTAAGGTATCAGGACGGCTGATTTGCTCGTCTTGCTCGCGCTCGGTGGTGTAAATCACCCCACTAAACGGAGCCGTCACTTCAATATCTTGGCGATCGCTGTACTCGGCCTGCACTTCTGCCAGTCGTTTTTGGCGATCGGCTAGCTCCGTCTTGAGTTTGCTAATTTGTGCGACTTGCGCTTGCACGCTCTGCATTAAGTTCAAGCGCTGGTCGGCTAAGGTAGCGCCGGGTGATATTGCCACTCCATCTTTAAAGGCATCTAAAGTGGCTTGAGCCGTTGCCAATTCTGCTCTAGCTTGTTTGGTTTCTGCTGCGGCTGACTTCCAGGTATATTCCAGTTGCTCAACTTTTTGTCGAGACACTGCACCCTCAGCTAACAGTTGTTGGTAGCGCTCATAGTCAAGGCGCATTGCTTGTTCTTTAGCGAGAGCTGCATCTAGGGCTGCTTGTTCTTGGCTGACTGTTTTGGCAGACAAACTGGTATGCACTGCCTGGAGGGTTTCGTCTTGCAGTTCTAACCCCTGGAGTTGCTGCTGTAAAAAAGCCAACGATTGTTGAGCTGCAATAAGCTCGGTTTGCTTCGTCTGAACGTCGCCTTGTAGTTGCAACAAGCTTTGCTCAGCTTGAGGGGTGCTTTCTAGACGAGCTAATACTTGTCCGGTTTTGACAGGGGCACCTGAGCGAGCATAAAAAGCTTTGACTTTGCCATCAATGGGAGCCCGAACCCGGACAGTACGACCACTGACTAGCCCGTTATCAACAGTCATGTGGGTGAGGCGATAGGTAGCAGAAGACAACCCTACCGCGATCGCTGCTGCCCCTAAACCGAGACAAGTTACACCCACGAGAAGCCGCTGTAAAATCGGGTTTTTATTAGAGCCAGGAAGCCGATAATCGGCCTCGGGAGGCGCAGGCAACAACTCCTTAAAGCCTGGAGTTTTAATCGGTGTTTCTACCATGAAACAGCCTCTTTAGTAGTGACAATTTTCAGAAATACGGCTCAAGAAATAACAGAGTTACTTGTCAGCGGTGAATCGATTAAAAGTTAATTCTGGCTGAAGCAAATATTGAAAATGCAGCTAATTACTACTAATCAAAAACTGTAATGGAGCTTGTGTGATTTTTTGTATAGAGCCAATAAAGATCTCTACTTCTACATAAAGACGATGTAAATTCACCCAAAATGATTAGAGGAATAATTGATTAAGACGCCTGAACCTATTGCTCTGTAAGCATTTCGAGCTTTTTAAGAACGCCAGTAAAATTACTTAATTTGACTAGGGTTTGTATGGGAATAAATTCAATTTTTGGGTATCTCGCGATTAAAAGTCACTCTTTGGGATGAAGAAAATCTTAGAAATTATGTCAGGGTATTGGGTTTCTATACCCAAAGAGTGACTTTTGATATCCTGTATAAAAAATCCTTGACAAATCTTAATGGTTTCTATATTGATGTGACTCTTACTGAATTGATCTATAGTTCTTGCTCATATGTTTGAGAGCACAGTGTAGTTTTAACGTGTTTTTCTCAAATCTATTGATCTTGCTGTTTAAGTATTAGTTTGAAGTAAAAAAAGCACCTTATCTGCCGTGAAGTACGGTGCTAAATAAGGTGCAGTCGTTAAAGATAATTGCAGGGTGTAAGAACGTAGATTGCTGAGCGAAACCGAAAATTTTGCTCTATTGCTACTTAGCATTAGAGTTTTTCGGATTCCAGCGCTCTCGGCATCTACCTAGAGACTGATGAATTGTCCGGCGATCGCTCTAATTAGGCCCTGATGCAACAAGGCAGCATCTCAAGCGCTAAAAATCTTCTAGCAACCACTCAGAAGCGCGATCGCCGAGATCAAGAGGAATGCTGACGGCTTTACCGAGGCGAGGTCGTTCGCGAGTTTGCTCAATGTATTGCTTGACCTGCTCAGTGCTACCCCAGGCATTGAGATAACCGCTCACGGTTTCCAAGTGCGCGAAATAGTCTGCTTCGCTGAGGGGAAACGATGCCTGCTCTAGGTATTTCCACATCACCTGAACAAAGATTTTGCCCTGGGTGCGCCGGAGTTGGATATCGTAAGAGCGCCCCCACTTTTGCAGCAAGAGTTGGTGTAAGTCCTGGCCTGTCATGATTCCACTCTGAATTACCCCGACCGAGATGGATAGTCTTTGTTTACATTTCGTCACATATTTAACTCGGTTTGCAGGCGATCGCAGCTCTCTGGCAGTCCAGCGTTGAAAGATGCTGTAGAGTGAGTTTCGGCGTACAGAAAATGTAATAATACCCAAGAGGTTGCTAACGACATCCTCCTACCAAAGGGACTGTATTGCCCTGCCTGTTGCAGTAGACTTACTGTCGCGATTGTCGCTGTCTATACGCGCAGACATAAGATGCGGGGTTAACAGGGTTCTAAGCTTTAGCCTCATATCAGTTGGCTAAGACACATAACTTAACACATACGTAAGCATAGGTCATGGCTCAAGTCTCTGGATCTGCAGACGTACCTAGCATGGGTCGTCGCCAATTTATGAACTTCCTCACGTTTGGTGCGGTTACAGGCACAGCCTTGGGCGCACTTTACCCGGTTGTTAAATATTTCATTCCGCCTTCGAGCGGTGGTAGCGGCGGTGGGATCACTGCTAAAGACGCTCTCGGCAATGACATTCTGGTGAGTGAATTCGTAGCGGGTCGCAACACAGGCGATCGCGCACTGGCTCAAGGTCTCAAGGGTGACCCCACCTACATTGTGGTCGAAGGTTCTTCGGTTGCTAACTATGGCATCAGCGCGGTTTGCACCCACTTGGGCTGCGTCGTGCCCTGGAATAGCGGTGAAAACAAATTTATCTGCCCTTGCCACGGCTCTCAATATGACAGCACGGGTAAAGTGGTTCGGGGTCCGGCTCCGTTGTCGTTGGCGCTGGCTCACGCAACTGTTGAAGACGATAAAGTGACCTTCACCCCCTGGACTGAAACTGACTTCCGCACAGGCGACGACCCCTGGTGGTCTTAGGGAATTAACGGTCTACGAATCTAGCTAGACTTCTGATTCTGACTTTTGTGCTGACTGCCTGATCCTTTGCTATTGAAGATTCATTTACAGATGGAGAAAACTCTTTTGTCAGCGATGTTCGCTCCGCGATACCTCTGGCGCGTAACTCTGGCTGCTGTGACTGCGATCGCCCTTCTGCTCGGCAGCGATTTCGTGCATCCTCAGTCTGCTGCTGCTTACCCGGTTTACGCACAGCAAGCTTACGAAACCCCTCGTGAAGCCACAGGCCGCATCGTCTGCGCCAACTGCCACCTTGGTGCTAAACCCACCGAAGTGGAAGTGCCCCAATCGGTGCTGCCCAACACCGTTTTTGAAGCAGTAGTCAAGATTCCTTACGACACCAACGTTCAGCAAGTGCTGGGCAATGGTGAGCGTGGGCCTCTAAATGTTGGTGCAGTTTTGATGCTGCCCCAAGGCTTCAAGATCGCACCCGAAGACAGAATTCCTGAAGAACTGAAAGAAAAGATCGGTGGTCTTTACTTCCAGCCTTACAGCCAAGACAAAGAAAACATCGTCGTCGTTGGCCCTCTACCGGGTGAACAGTACCGTGAAATCGTTTTCCCCGTGCTGTCTCCCGACCCCAACACCGATAAATCTGTGAAGTTTGGTAAGTACCAAATTCACGTGGGTGGTAACCGGGGCCGTGGTCAGGTTTACCCTACTGGCGACAAGACCAACAACGCGATTTACAACGCTTCGATCGCGGGTACCATCAGCCAAATCGCTAAGTCTGAAGCTGGCGGTTATGAAGTCACCATCCAAGGTGCTGATAAAACCGCTGTTGACACCATTCCGGCTGGCCCTGAGCTGGTTGTGAGCCAAGGCGACGAAGTGAAAGCAGGTCAAGCCCTGACCGTTGACCCCAACGTGGGTGGTTTCGGTCAAGTGGATACCGAAGTTGTGTTGCAAAACCCCGCTCGCATTGCTGGCTTACTTGCCTTCTTTGCAATTGTGATGCTCTCTCAAATCTTGCTCGTGCTCAAGAAGAAGCAAGTTGAGAAAGTTCAAGCGGCTGAAATGAACTTCTAAGTCATCAGTACGCTGAATTTAATCAGCATGAAGCACCTCTTGATAGGGGTGCTTTTTTGTTGACTCGGTTGAGAGCTTTCAAGACGGGGGCAACCAACGGTAGAGGTGAGCGGTGGGCGATCGCGCTAAGGTGAGTTACCCATACACGGAGAGGCTACGTTTAGAAATGAGCTTTAAATACCGCTGGAAAAATGGTGCGCGTCCGACTCGAGACCAAGCCGCCACGAGCGACCACCTGCTCGATGAAAGTCAATTCAGCCACCCTCAAGATCAGGCAGTTGCCGAAGAAATCGCGCGCAAAACCTTAGGAGTGCCGCTGCAAACTCCTGATGCAGAAGGGCCAGTTTTGCCCCAAGCCGTTCCTGATAGTGCAGATGTCAGTAAGCCCTAATCTCAACTCTGAGGTGTCGTAGATTGGCCCGTCTGAGCGGTGCGAGCGCAAACAAAATCGAGAACTGCTTTCGCACTGCTCCCAGCCATTGGATTGGCTAAGCGACCGCGATCGCCATAGTCAAATTTTTGGATGACTTGACGGTTCTTGTCGTAGGCAGTCAAGCGGCGGAGGCGAGTGGTGCCAGCTTTGCAGTCTACTGAGCGATAAATTACGGCTCCAAAGACGGGCTTGTTAACAGGTGAGTCGAGAAAAACGTTGTTCGGCTGCTTAAAATCCCGATATTCCCAGTACCACACGCTGTCGCCACGCTGTTCAATTGAGTTGGTATCTACCAAAAAGCGATCGCCTACACTGTTGGTCGTCACCGCTTCC
>CBIHQL010000135.1:0-9194 GCA_966211855.1 uncultured bacterium | reverse complement strand
CTAGGTTTCTGTCCCTCTCAGGGTTAAATGTTGAGAGCGCTGCCTCTCTCAATCAGCAGAAAGACCAATCAAGTCTATCTAGAGAAGAATTTCTTTAGAGAGAAGGAAATCAGATAAAGTCACGCTAGATTAGATAGCAACAAGGTGACGGGGTAACAGCCAAATCCTCCTCTTACTTTCCAGACTTAAGTTGCCAGACTTACCGAAATAAACCACTTAGCCTCTAGTTCGTCTTCCTAGAGGTTATTTTTTGTCTAGACTCTTCGGCAACCTCAGACACCTCAACCCATAAGAAGACCCCGGTTTTGAGCCGAGGTGAGAGAGGAGAAAGTCCGAAATACTCTTCATGGAACGAACTACAAAGCCAGCTTGGCAAATTCCTAATTGAATAGCTGTCGTTCTACAGGGCAAGGGTGAGTCAGTGAGCGATCGCCAAAACCTGCTCTCCTCTGCTTTACCACCAATTTTGCTCAATTAGTTCAGGCGATAGAGCTTTGACCCTCAATCGTGAAACCGTCCATTAAAATTGATGGGGTTTAGAGTTTAGCTTGATAGAAGGTTAGAAATAGTGACTAAGGCACCCGCTCAGCAGCTCTTACAAGCCTGTCGCAAGCAGCTTTATGCAAATCGTTTCTTCTGGATGTTAAACGGTTTGTGTATATTACTCTTCCTGCTCCTCTTGATTTATGTCAGGTACACAGACCAAGGTAGCGGCGATCGCGTGCAGGTTGTTTCTCGTTTGTTTCGAGAGCCATTCAACTTTGAATACCCTTATATTGGGTTGCTGACTAGCCTATCGGAAGTTCTTTGGTGTGTATCAGCGTCTATTTGTCTCTTTAGCTTCAGCGTTACTAAAATTGTTCGTCCTCGCCAAAGAAATAATTGGTTTTTGCTACTTTCTGCGATCGCTCTAATTATCTTGCTAATAGACGATATCTTTCGCCTAACCTTGATGGCAGCATTCTATTTGGGTATACCTAAACTAGTTATGTATGCAATTTATGGGGTATTCTTTAGCGTTTATACTTTTATGTTTAGTAAAAGGATTGCAAAAACACCCTACCTGCTGCTCTTGATTTCCCTCTTACTATTCGCCTTATCTGGTATGACAGACATTATTCATCTAGAAGGCCGAGGCGCACCCATTATTCTAGAAGATGGCACCAAACTATTAGGGTTATTAAATTTAGCACTCTACTTTTGGCAAGTTTCTCAGCAGGAAATCATGACTTCGATTCGACACCAGATTCAGAGCCATTTAGAAAGTTCTGACAGAATTCCTAGATAAATCAGCCATCTCCTTCTACATAGAGGTCTTTCGCTAGTTCCAGTGCATTGTCTCACTTTTGATGATCTGAGTTGGTGAGAGATCTTAACTTGAAGGTTAAGTGACGCTTCACCAAGAACGCAGGTCTTTTCCATAGTTGGTGCTTAACCCAAGCAGAATATGCTGGGATTGCCACCTGCTCTAGAAACGCTACCCAATGAGCGGTAATCTTCTGGGGTTGCACATCTACCGATCGCTGGTGCCCGTTTGCTACCATCGCTCTCCGAAGCTCTGAGTCATCCCGCAACGTCTTGAGAGCTGAGATAATCTCGCCAACAGACTCTACTTCAATGTAGTCGAGGTCACTGATTCGCTGGTTTCTAAAGGCTGACTCACGTCCCAAAATGGCTGGCACGCCTGCTAACCAGGCATTAATTAATTTAGAGGCTGGCTTCCATAAATAACTGCCTTGATACTCAAAGCTGCGAACTGCCACGATCGCATCCATTTCTCGGTAATCATTCCATCGCTCAGGTGGAACAATGTGCCATTTAAGCCCTAATTCTTCTAGTTGCTTTTGCCAAGTAGGGTCTTGTAGCTGACTGGCGAGATTTTCTAAAACTCCAAAATAGCCAATATTTTCAAAGCGATCGCCTCGTTCTATCTGTCGTGGCATCAGTTCTGCCTGGGGCCAGTTGGAGATGTAATAACTGTTATTCGAGCCTAATCTGGCAAATAGTCCTTTAAAGTTTTGAACTGCATCTTGAGGGTTTTGAACAACATGCAGCTGTGCATAAGGATGCCTGGGGCGATCGGCCTGGATACAGACTAACAAGACATGAGCACTGGGCTTAAAGTGAAGCGGCAGAAAATCTCGATGTGCAACTACAATACCTGCGTTAGGTATGGAGTCAGTCAATTGGCAAGGAAAGCCTACCGACTTGAGGTGAAGATACGTTTGCAGAGTCCAATTGTAACGACCTCGTCGATATATTCCCTGAGTTGCGTTTTGCCATTGCCAATATCGCTCTGCGCTTTCAGGGAGGCTTTCAGGCCAACCTTTGCGTGGAATCAAAAAGTAGATCGAAGGCTGACTAGTAATAGACTTGACAGACATACGCAATTAATTACTTTATATTCTTGCTTAAGATAGATGTATATATCTCTATAGATGACCACCACCCCCTAATGGTAGAGATCCCTGGGAGAGTGTATAAATTTCTGCTTTGGTAATTTTAATTTAAACATCAACCTAGCAAGTTTTTGGCTTAAATGATGACAAATTAGCTAAATATAATAAAAGTTCTGCTTCTTTAGATGCGCTGAAATTATTAGCACTAGCCGCTTCATGAAAACTATTCAATCCGCTGCTCGGTACTTCCCTGATAAGTGTGGAGGGATTCAAATTCGGCTAAGTGAGCTGTTACCAATGCTGCAGGAATATGGTGTCGAAAGTCAAATTGCTGCTGCTCACAAAAGCCCACAAGAAGATGAATACACCTACAAAGGAATTAAAGTATATCGCTATCCCGTTTTTCCTGAGCCCCCAGAGGAGCCGAATCACGGCCATATTCCCCATTCAGGTTTTGAATATTTTGCTAATTGGCTAAAAAAACAAGAGGCTGATATCTATCATCAGCACCAGTGGGAACCTAGATGTGGTTTGCCTCATTTACGCTTGGCTAAGCAACTAGGGATGAAAACTGTTGTCTCAATTCGCTTACCTGAGTGTCTCTGTCAGCGAAAGACACTGATGTTATATGGTGAGACGGCGTGTGATGGCAAGATCGATTTAGTGCGCTGTAGTCGTTGCTGTGATATCCTTTCGAGGAAAATCCCTGAACCAGCTATTGAAGCTTTAGGCCATGCTCCCCTCGCAGTATTGAGTAGAGCACCGCTACCTGCGAGTGTATATGCACGAGTTCCTGTTTCTGGGACTGTTGGCTCTTTTGTGCGGCCTCTGGCAATTCCGGCTTTAATTAAGGCTCGGCAGCAAGGATTGCAAGAGATGGCTAGGTTTGCCGATCGCATTGTTACGTTAAGCCAGACCTTGCATGATATGTTGCTGGCTAATGGTGTACCTCAAGAGAAGTTAACGATCTGCCGCACTGGAATTCCAAGTACGTTCCCTAATTTAGGACCTAAAGCAGAAGCTCCCATCCAGCCTCTCAAGGTTGTTTTTTTAGGTCGATGGAGCCGCACGAAAGGGATTCATCTGTTGGTAGCAGCGCTCAAGAGTTTACCGGCTGAGATGCCTATCCAACTGACTATTTATGGCATTCAAGACGATCAGCGTTACCGCCAAGAAGTTTTAGCCATGATTGGAGATGATGCACGGATTCAAGTATCTGATCCATTGAGTCGGGAGGAATTGCCTAGCACCCTCAAAACGTATGATGTATTAGCAATCCCTTCTCAATGGTTTGATGTTAGACCGATGGCTGTGCTAGAAGCTCATGCATTAGGGTTGCCTGTCATCGGTTCTGATATGGGCGGCATTCCTGAGCTAATCAAGCATGAGGTAGATGGACTGTTGGTAGAGCCCACCAATGTGGCTGACTGGAGCCATGCTTTATTTCGACTTGTATCAGAACCTGAGCTACTCCAACGCTTACGCCAAGGTATCCAACCGGTACGAACTATGAGGACAGAGGCAGAGGAGACTGTCAAGCTTTACCAAAGTCTGTAGTGTATGTATCCCAGCGATTAACCCCTAGCCCAGTGATAATAATCAATCCCTAGGCTAGGGGTTGCTATTAAGGTTGACCAATCGCTAAATTGCTACTGCCATAGAGTCTGTTTGCAGAAGTGGTTTGCCATCACAGTGGGCTGGGATGGGCGCTCCCATCAGGTTGAGAATGGTTGGTGCTAGGTCAATCGCGTGCCCGGTTGGCAGGCTGGAGCCAGGAGTGATGCCGGGGCCAGTTGCTAATAAAAACCCTCTTGCTCGGTGACTGCCTGTACGGCGATAAGCGACGGGGCCAAGCCGACCGAATGTTGGGCTATCAATCACATCTGTGGGCTGTTCTTGCCAAACTACAGCTAGATCAGCGTCTGGTAATTTAGGATCGCGATCGCTTGCGTGTTGGCGAGTTTTGACAACCTTTTTAACGACGGGCTGACCCGTTCTTGCATCCTTGAGGGCATAAAGATGCTGTGTCAGTTCATCACACAGAGCATCATACTCAGCAGGCGATACAATCCCTGCGGGTTCTCGACCTTGCAAGTTAATTCGGATATAGCCTTCTGAAAAACTAGGAAGAGCAAAGGCTTTCATTTGGGGCCAGAGAGATTGATACCAGGTGGTGGGTTGCCAAGCTAACACCCCAGATCGACTATCAGGTTGGCTAAGAGTCTCTGGCCCTGAGTAACCAAGATATTGATCGATCTGGCGCTGAACTTTACCAGGTGCCCACCGTCGCAAGAGCTGCTTGAGTGGATTGCGATCGCGCTTCAACTGCCAGATTTCTCCCGCCCAATTGCGTCGTTGGGGTTGAGAGACAATCGGAGGCGGTGTGGTGCCAACCTTGCCAGCGGGAAACATGCGTTGACCAGGGAAGCTGAAGCGATAGAGAAATTCAGGCAGGAAGAACATACTGGGGACATCGGTCGTGTTGTTGTCACTCCCGTGAGCCGCGAAAATTATAATCTGCGCTTCTGGAGGGGCTGCGTCGATAATGTCTGCGATTGCTCGATCAACCGCCTCAAAAATATCAAGGAGTGGATCTGCTGACCAATCAATGGCGGGTTTGTGAGGGTAGAGAGGATGATCAGGTTGGCTGAGATACCACAGGTCATGTCCCGCAGAGTGAGTCTCACTAAAGATAGTTAAAAACAAGTCCCAAGGTTCTTGCTGTAGCCAATCGCGACAAATCTTAGAACGGAGACTAATCCCGGTTTTGAGAGAGTTATAAAGACGCTTTAGATAGGCTTGATCCCACCAATCACCGTGGTCTTTGTGGAGAGCTGGATGCGATCCATACCGCTGAATGAGTTGAGGTAATAGATCCGCTGGTTGAGAATGACTCGGTGTTTGAGGAGAGTGCGCTCCCCAAGCTAAAACCTGCTGACCGTTGACTTGTTTGTCTAGCGCAGATTGAGGGATATCGAAAGCAGCTACACGATAATCTTCACCTAGCGCATAAAAAGGAGGATATTCAGCGAAGTCGTAGGCCTCAACTTCCTCAATGTTGTAGGTGCCTTCATGAAACTTAATAGGGCCCCAGTAGCCTGTCTTTTGAGGATGACAACCCGTCAAAAATGTTGTCCAGGGGGTTTCAGCTTTGTAGTACTCTATATTGTCTAATCGTCCGTAGGCACCTTGCTCCCTTAAGCGAGCCAGCGTTTTTAGATGACCTTGAGACATCCATTTTTCTAAAAGTACTGGATCTGCTGCATCCAACCCAATAGCAATTACAGGTTTTTTCATATCTTCTGAGCTGATCTCGATGAATGATGGAGCGGAACAAAGCCAAAAGGGTAGACTGAGCTACTTAGAAAAATATCTGTAATTAAGAAATTACAAAAACCATAAGAGAGTAAGGCTACTGAATACACTATCCCCTTTCAGTTAGACGAATAGTTGTAGATATTGTGGAGAATGCTGACCTTTAGATGAAGTTTCTGTAAACTTCAACCTTGTAAGTCTAGAGATTTATACATAGAGAGTTTTCGAGTTTACAGATTGAAATTTAAACCTCGTTCATCTTGGAAGGCTATGCAACCAAACTTGCTCGAAATATCCCCATTGCCAAGCCATCCAAACTCGCGTTCTGACCCGGATGTTGGCATTCGGCAATAGTTGAGCTAGCACCCGTTTAGGGTTCAGAATGCCTAATAAGCTCTGACAACGTTGTTGAACGATAGACTTGCCAAAAATCTGATCGGCGATCGCTTCCGAGCGACCTTGCCAATAACTGCGGCTGACTAACCAAGCGGGCTGAATTCGCTCTTTGGGAACCCAATGTTGTACAGGGGCTTGGGGTTGATAATAAAATTGCCCTCCCTGTTTTTCTAGCAACAAGTTCAATAGCCGCTCTTCGTTGGAGAGTAAGAGGTTGCCACGCCGACCTAAATCTTCATTGAATCCTCCAACTTTCTCTAAAACTGCTCGCTTGTAAGCAATATTGGCACCATAGGGAAAGCGCTGCGGCCTAAACCATTGGGGTTCATCGCCGCAGTTCATAACGGTATAGAGATTTTCTAAATATGGGTGTAACCAATCAGGTTTCGGGATTTCCCACAGAGGATAAATGGGTCCACCAACACAAACGGGTTGTGGCTGAACTGTTTGGAAGGTCGTCAAAATTGACTCAATCCAACCTGGTGCAGGAATGGCATCGTCATCTAAGTAGGCAATGTACTCGCCTTGTGCCTGCTGAAGCGCTGTATTGCGGGCTTTGGACAACCCCTGTACTGACTCGTAGATATAACGAAGATTAGGAAGCTTAGTTTGATAGTTAATACAAGCTTCTTTTGTTGTGTCAGTAGAGCGATTGTCTACGACTAAGACCTCAAACGATTCACAAGATAAAGACTGGAGCGTGAGTGCCTCTAGGGCCAACACTAACCGATCAACGCGGTTGTAGGTGCAGATGGCAACGGATATTAAAGGTTGGGTGAGATGCATTATAAGAGTAGCTAAATAGAGATAAACGAGTTTTTTGATTCCGTGATTCTCATTGAGCTTCTTTCAATTGGCTAGACTTAGCCTGATGAATAGTCTGATAAACAGTTAAAGTTTTCTCGCTTAAAGTTGACCAGCTTAAATCTTCTAGAGGAGCCTGCTCAGATCTAGATTCATTGTATGTCCAGGCGATCGCTTCTTTGAGGATAGTTGCGGTAAGCTCACCTGTATAAGTGCTGACCCAAGCAGAGCCTACTTGCTGTTGTAATTCACTCATGGCACCTCGATTAGGAACCAGAATGGGGCGGTTAAAGGAAAGTGCTAAAAGAGCACTACCTGAGTTCAAAATTTCTAAATAAGGTAGCACTACCAGATCGGCTGCTGTTAGGTAAAGCTGGACGTCTTCGTCAGGAATAAATTTGAGAAATAGTTTAATCCGGGGATCATCAGCGATCGCCTTCAGCTCATCTTCTTCAACTTTTGCAAGTCGCGATCTTCCAGCAATGGCAAGAACTAAGTTCTCACCTTCCAACTCACGAAATTTCTCAATTAGACGCGGTAGGTTTTTGTAGGGTCTGACCTGTCCAAACGAAGTAATTACCTGAGCATTGATGGGAATGTCAAGCTGAGTTCTTGCCTCAGACTGACTTACTTGATTGGGATAGGTATCGCGATAATGCCCATGAGGCACAACGAATATAGGACGATTCTTTAGAGATGGAAAAGCTTCTTGAATCTGCGCTTTGCCTGCATAACTGAGGCTGATACAAGCATCAACCAAGCGCAGAAAATTAGTCCATAAAATCTTATTTAAAGTCGGATGTAGGCTGGCTTCATGAGCCTGGAGATTATGGACTGTCCACACCACGCGAGCGCCGCGAATTTTAACCCATTGGATCAAAATGAGAAAAATAAAGGTTTTAATCAACGAACGAATGGGATCAGGATGGACTAAAACTAACTCAGGCCAGTGAATATGAAAAATGTCGTAATGCTTGAAAAGCAGAGATATGGGCGAAAACTCTTCAACACTAACTCCTGCTCTCTCTAAATGAGAATAAAGGAGGTAGTTGTACGGGTTATAAACTCGATTTTGAAATGCTGGCCAAGCAATAATTTTCACGTTGCAGTACCTTAATGCAGTCGTAGCCGCACGGAGGAGATATTTCAAAGACTGTGAGTGATTCGAATTTGAAAAGTCTAATGACGCAGAATTACTCAGAAATGACTACTAAGAAATAGACTTGTATTGGCGGCTCTGCAAATATCTTTGCTTCCACACGTAGAAGGGGCTGATGAGGCTGCTGAGAAACAACTCCATAAAGCAAGCTGCTACTAAATCTTCTTTGATTTGATAGCGATAGCGGAGCAAATGTAAGACGATTTTCCTCACATCATTTGCCATATAAATCAATAAGGCGAGTGGACGTTGCCAAGACTTAAAGGCAAGCATGCGAGTGTAGTACCGATTGAGACCAATGCCCCGGAAAAACCGAATTAAATATTCTTTTTCAAACCTGTGCTTAGGAATGCGGTGATAAATTTGCATGTTGGGGTTGTACCAAATTTCCCAACCTGCTTGCCGAATGTAGAGTAGCGCTTCGATATCTTCGCCCTTGGCTGATAGAGAACCACCAACTGGCCCCTGTAATACTAAGCATTTAGGGACGTTTTCAACCCAGGCTTGCTTGCGGATCATTAAACCAGCCCCCGGTGGTAAAACCCCGGCCCTGGCATATTCGGGTGAGTTGAAACAGACTGTTTTTTCGCGCTCAATCACAGGTAAGAAAGGAGCAATTTTGCTGAAGTTTGCAGGCGGCTCGACCTCATATTCACCATGAATTTGGCT
The DNA here is from genome assembly GCA_966211855.1 of uncultured bacterium. GTDB lineage: Bacteria > Cyanobacteriota > Cyanobacteriia > FACHB-46 > FACHB-46 > CBIHQL01. The sequence goes on along the minus strand of CBIHQL010000135.1, from coordinate 452 downwards.
GCCGCAAGCGCCCATTTTGGGATGTGCGATCGCAAAGGCATAGCACTCTGCTACCCAACTTTCACTGGGATAGTTATCGTCATCTAAGAAGGCAATAAATACGCCTTGAGCTTCGTGAATGGCTCGTCGTCTCGCGATCGCCGCTCCCTGCTCAGGCTCAAAAAAATAGTTCAACGGAGATTGAGTGGGCCAATTGGCTTGATATTGCTCAATGACGCTAGCCGTTCTATCCGTGCTGTTGTTATCAACAATCACCACTTCCCAATTAATAGCTTCAGTCCCAACTTGCGATCGCAATCGCTCTAGCAAGATAGGTAGGTTCTGCTCCCCGTTATAGGTGCGAATGGCGACAGTAAAATCAACCATAATTGGGTTATGCAATGATGTATAGGACGTCTTTGAGGAATATCAACCAATTCAGCTTGGCTTCCAGAATCAGAAAAATTGCGTAA
>CBIHQL010000134.1:0-9215 GCA_966211855.1 uncultured bacterium | reverse complement strand
CATCCGGAGCTTCGGAGCGATGGTGAATCGTCGAGCGCCCCACCGGAACTTCAGCCAGGCTCATCCGCCACTGCTTGGGTAGCACTGAGATGTCGGTCAGCGATCGCACCCCTTTTTGATAAATCCACTGGTAAATTTGCTGGCCCCGATAAGCCGGTTGTTGTTGCTGTTTTACCCACTCGGTCAACTCTGGCAAAGAAGCTCCCAACAGCGGTGCCTGCACAGACAGTTCTGGCTCAGCCGTTGCGATCGCCGCATTTGGCTTGTCAGTAGCAGCAGTTTCCAGCAAGGGATTGAAAGCGTTGGTAGTCATCGTGAACTGAATTCCAGGGGCAACACCGGGAATGAATCTCTCCGATCTACTATTGTGGCAGAAGCTTTAGTTTACCGCTTGTCAAAATCTCTACCATCCCATCGGTTCTATCTGGGGTGATCGTTCAATCTGATCTGATCGCAAATCACGGTTGCTCTTCTAAATAAGACGGTAAAATCACCCCTACTGCTCACTGTTGTTGATTGTTTCTGGATCCCAGATACCCATGCATTTGGATCTGTCGGTTTTACCCCACTTTTGGGACAGTGTTTCTGGGTTGATTGCTCTTCAATCCCCCGGCCCTATCTTTGTCAATCTTGGCCCGCTCACCGTTCGTTGGTATGGGCTACTGATCGCGTCTGCCGTTTTAATTGGGGTAACGCTATCGCAAAATCTGGCTCAACGTCGCCAAGTTGATCCTGAACTGCTCGGGGAACTCGTGATTTGGCTGGTGGTAGCCGCGATTCCTTGCGCTCGCATTTACTATGTGTTGTTTGAATGGCAAAACTATGCCCAAAATCCTCAAGACATCATTGCGATTTGGAAAGGGGGCATCGCCATTCATGGAGCCATTTTAGGTGGATTAGTCGCTACTATCCTATTTGCCAAGCTAAAGCGGATTTCTTTTTGGCAACTTGCTGATTTGGTCGCGCCTTCCTTGATTCTGGGGCAAGCGATCGGGCGCTGGGGTAATTTCTTTAACTCAGAAGCGTTTGGTGCCCCAACCGAGCTGCCCTGGAAGTTGTATATTCCACCGCTGCAGCGGCCTGTAGGTTACGAAACTATTGCTTACTATCACCCCACATTTCTTTATGAATCATTATGGGACTTGATGGTGTTTGGAATTTTACTCACCCTTTTCTTCCGAGATTTGCAGGCTAAACCTTCACTCAAAACAGGTAGTTTATTTTTGCTCTACTTGGTGGGCTATAGCTTAGGCCGATTTTGGATTGAAGGACTGCGCACCGATAGTTTAATGCTTGGCCCCCTGCGGATTGCTCAAGTAGTGAGCTTAGTGGCGATCGCTATTGGTTTAGCAGGCTTGACTTGGCTTTATGTGATTCGTCGTCCACTTCCTGATGTTGCCATGCCTTCTGTTGCTTACCGCGCTGGCCTCTCTCAATCATCAGACTCATAATTTTGGTTAGTTGCACCCAAAAAAGAAGAAAGCCCCAGAAACTTTGCGGCTTCCGGGGCAAATATCAGGGTGCATCTACCAATCCTTAATCCCAGGTTCTAGCAGCAGATCCGGATACTCTCTAAATTGCTCGCGGAACTTTAAACACTCTTTAAAAAAGCAGCTTCAGCGTATTCCCTAAAAGCTGCTGCCACGCTCACTCACTAGGACAACATGGACATACAAATTGCTGCAGATGCTGCACTGACAAATGATGCAGAATCAACCTATTTAGAAACTACACAAACTGACAACAGCGATCGCCTAGCTCCAGCGGTTTATATTGTCGGGGCTGGGCCGGGAGATCCTGATCTACTCACCGTCAAAGCCCAAAAACTGCTGGCTCAAGCTGATGTGATTTTGTTTGCCGATTCCCTCGTGCCCAGACAAATTTTGCGAGGTGTGCGTTCTGATGCCGAATTAATTCGGACTGCCAACAAAACGCTAGAAGAAATTTTGCCAGTCATGATCGACCGAGTGCGATCGCAGCGTTCTGTCGTGCGGCTGCATTCTGGCGATCCTTGCTTGTATGGTGCGGTGCATGAGCAAATGCAAGCACTAGCCGAAGCGGAGGTTCCTTTTGAAGTGATTCCGGGGATTAGTGCCTTTCAAGCTGCCGCCGCCAAACTTCAGGTCGAACTTACTGTCCCAGGTCTAGTCCAAACCATCATCTTGACGCGGATTAGTGGGCGTACCGAAGTCCCCGCTGCTGAAGAGTTAGCCAGTCTAGCCGCTCATAAAGCTAGCTTGTGCTTGTATCTCAGCGCTCGCCATATTGAAGCCGCCCAAGCCAAGCTGATGGAGCATTACGCTGCTGATACGCCTGTCGCGATTTGCTTCCGCATTGGTTGGCCCGATGAAAAAATCCGCGTCGTCCCTCTCCAAGAAATTGCCGCCGTTACCCAATCCGAAAATCTGATCCGCACCACGATGTATGTCATTAGCCCTGCTCTCACTGCTACTCAAGCGCGATCGCGGCTCTACCATCCGGAACACGACCACCTCTTTCGCCAGTAAGAATCCCAGCCACCTGTGCAGCGAGTTCTGTCGGGCTGTACTAAACTGAGCCATGTAGTGACCAACGCGGACGGGTAAGCCCTTGCTAGACGAACAAGCGAAAAAAACGATCCTCCGGAAGATCCCCCACGGACTCTACATTTGTGGTGTCAAAGACGGTGAAGAACTCAACGGTTTCACTGCCAGTTGGGTAATGCAAGCTTCCTTCAAACCGCCACTAGTAGTTAATTGTGTGCGGCAAGATTCCAAGTCTCACGCCATGATCAAAAGCAGCGGAGTTTTCGCCCTCAGTGTTTTAGAGGCAGGCCAGAAAAACTTAGCCCAAAAGTTTTTTCAACCCCTGCGGCGCGTCGGCAATAAATTTGAAGATGTCGAGTTTTACACCGGAGCTGAAACGGGTTGCCCGATCATCTCTGAGGCGTTGGGCTATGTTGAGTGTCGAGTCGTTGGCGTTGTCGAGCATGGTGACCACACCGTCTACGTAGGCGAAGTCATCGGTGCAGGTGTGCATCGTGAAGGGGAACCCCTCTTGCTCGAAAGCACGGGCTGGCAATACGGTGGTTAGTGAAATTTGTTGAGTTCGGTGCGTTGAGTTATGCCCTTGATCAAGGTTCAAACTTCCATTTCGGCTCCGGATGCCGCTACCGTTGAAGCCCTGCTCAAGCGTTTGTCAGCCAGTTTAGCCAAGCATGTCGGCAAACCAGAATCTTATGTGATGACGGCGCTAGAACCCGAAGTCGCCATGACCTTCGGTGGCACGACAGAACCGACTTGCTACATTGAGATCAAAAATGTTGGCACGATGGGCTCGACCCAAACCCAAGCAATGAGCCAAGATTTTTGTCAACAGATTGAGCAAACTTTAGGAGTTCCGGCTAACCGCACCTATATCGAGTTCAACGATGCCAAAGGTGCGATGTGGGGTTGGAATGGTTCTACGTTTGGCTAATTCAACTCTAGATTAGGCTGACTGAGGGCTTTGCACTTAACCACGGCCTGGTTGTAGGCATCTAAGTAAGCCTGTCCCCCAAGCATAACGTCGCCGTAATATTCGTAAGGCGCAGGGCCATAAACAGGCAGCGGTGGATCTTCAGGATAATCTTCTTGAGCTTCTTCGACCGCTGCTTTTAACTGCTTGACACTCAAGCGTTGAGCCGGAAAGTACCATAATTCTTCGTTGTGCGATCGCAACCTTGGCAAGCAGGGGTCTACAATGGCACCCTCAACCTCTAGCCAACCATGCTCGATCGGTTGATAAGGCGCGATCGCTCGTACCACAAAACCCTGGATATAGGTGGCTCCCTGAATCAGCAAGGCTGCCTTGTGAGCAATATCGAAGGCATTTTTCGATTTCCCGCTAATTTTTTGCGCGATCTCTACAGAAAGCGTTGCATTTTAACGGTGGACTTGTCTCCATTCCAGCCTCCTATCCTCACCAAAACAGCCTTGCTTACGATTATTCAGCCGCAGCTTCCGATTCTACCGCTGGATCTGCATCCGCCTCAGTTTCTGCAGGTGCCTCTTCTAACACTGGCGCGGGTTTCGCTTGGACTGGTTTTGGCCCTCGCATTAAAGCTGGGTTCACAGGGGGCCGTTCTTCCTGTTCTTGGTCGCGCTTACCTCGACGCTTCTTGTCGCCTTTGCCTCTAGAGGAACGGTTACCACCTCGCTCCTCTGACCGGAAATTATCTCTACCCCGGTTACCAGCGTTTTCTGCGCCTTCACCACTTTGGGATTCAGCGATCGCTGGACGTTCAGACTTTTTAATGGGACGTTCTACCATGATTGAGGGCTGCGGTTTGTTGGATCATCTTCTGTACTTTAGCGTACCGCCGAACTCCGTGAATCAGCAGGGGCACAACTTATCCTGGCAGCGCCTCTAGGAGCGATCGCACCAGTTGCCAACCGAGCACTAATACGACTCCTCCACTGGCAACCACGCTCAGAGGCCGCAATACACCTTGAAGCTGTCGCAATAAGCACTCTAGTTCTCCTTCATAGTAGGCAGCGACTTTCTCAAACATCTCATCCAAATGACCAGTTTCTTCACCCGTGCGAATAAATTGCAGCGCTGGGGATGGAATTTTGCCTGACAAACTGCGGCTCAACGGTTGACCTCGGCGGATGCCTTGACTAGCAACTTTTAACGCCGATTTTAAGGTTGTGTTGGGCAGGCGATCGCGCAGCAAATCTATGGCTGACAACAGAGGCACCCCACACCGCAGAGGCAAGGCTAATTCTGCTAAATCGAGCATGGTGCGGGCTATTGTAATTTGCTGACCCACAGGCAGAAGATTCAATAATTTAGCAGCGATCGCATTGAGGACTTGAGGTTGCAAAACAGCCACAACGCCCAACCCCGTTAGAATCACGACACTTAAAAACCAAAAACTCGGTTGACGCAACAAAAGCTGACCGATGGGTAACAAGGCCAAAATTAGCAGCCCGCCACTCAAAATCACGGTCAAGCTCGAAAGTGCGATCGAGCGCTCCAGTTTTTGCTGCCGTTTTTGGCGTTCAGCAGCGATCGCTAAACCTTGGCACATGCCTGATAAAGCACCACTGGTTTCTGCAAGCTGTACTAAGCCAATCGTCCAGTCGTCCAATCGAGGGCTAACACTTGCGAGAGCTGTAGCCAATTCTGACCCTGTAGCGACCTTGGCACTTACTTGAGTTAAATATCGCTGAAATGTCTGACTGCAATCTTTGCCAGCCATCCGTAAACTGTGGTGCAACGACAACCCTGCACTCAACAGCGCCGCTAATTGCCCAAAAAACTTAATTCGATCGACCAGTCCAAAACTAGAGATTCGCACCCACTCTCACCCTGAGCAAAAATGATTAGAGTTTAAGGCCACCACCCGCCCCGACGCCACAGCCCAGCATCAAACGAATTGTAGAAATGCAGCCGACCATAGCCTAAAAACTGACCGTAGGCTGCTTCACCCGCTGGAAACGCCGTCACCCCAAACAAATAAACCCCACTCACACCCGGATTTCGCACGGGTCGCAAGCCAATTGTCACGGTTTGCCCAGGAGCCACGGGTGGGTCAAAATTTACCGTTACTGTCCGAGCTTTGCGATCGGCTGTCACTTCACCCACAGGAATTTGCGTTCTGGGTTGAGCCTCAGACTGCACAAAGGCGAAGGTTTCATCTAAGTCATAGCGGATGGTGTCTGCTCCCTCACGTTGAGCGATCGCTACTTGTTGTAGAGGTTCACCCGCCGTTTCAGGGACTCGCAGCGTGAAGTAGTATGTGGCACCCCAAACCCGAGTGCCAGATTGAGTTGTGGTGGTTTTAAGCAAGCTCGGAGGCTGCACAAAATAAACGCGACCATCTCGCAATTGCACCGCGATCGCTGCTGTTCCTCCTGCCCATAGCACGGCTGACAGCCCAATCGCTAACAGTCTATTGCCATTCTTTCGTCCCATAATCTTCAACCTTGGGTACTCAACGCTCCACCTTGTCAACCCCGTTTTCACTCTAGCTTGTCGTTAAAAGATAGCCTCGCTTAAACCCATGATTGAGGCAGAAGTTTTGAGTTTCTTTACAGCTTTGTATCTAGATTTAATTAGAAATGAATTTCTATAAAAACGGATTCCCTTTCAAGCCAGGAATGATAATCTAAATTCAGACACAAGAAACAGGTTCTTCTCTTCAAACTCTTTCGACTACTCCTAGAATCTGGTTTCGCGGTCTAGGTTACTTGCAAAGTTCAGAATCTTACTTTCAGTGACTGAATTAGGCTCTACAAAAACCATGTTTTGTTAAAACAGAGTCTTCTATCAATCTTCTAACTCATCAATTCCCGTTAGATTGATCTCTGTTGTCCATAACAATCGGGTTGTTCCATTGTAGAGTGCTACTGATAAATTGACTGCATCCTTCAATAGAGACTATTCAGTCCGATCTGGTATCCCTGTTGAAGGCGATCGTGAATTGCTCTGTGTCATTTGTCCACTTAAGGAGGTGTAAAAACCTTTTCTGGATTCTGATAACTTGCAAGGTTTGTTTTTGTTGATTGAATTGCTTATTGATTGCTTGAAGAGTCTGGCAGCCTTCTGTCAGACTCATTTTAGTTTAGGCGCAGTTTTCAGCGGGTTTCTAAGCATTTATTCATAGCGATCGCAGCTTTAATAAAATCTTAAACTATTTCAACTTATTGCAGCTTTTTTGAGCAGTTACTTTCGTTAAGCTAAAAGCAGAAGAGCAGCCAATTGTTGCCAACTTTACGGGCTTTGGCACCGACCTTAAGTATTAGTAGGTATTAGTATGAATAGTTCTCTAATTTCTTCCCCGGCGATGAAGCGATCTAGCTGGCAAACCGCTGTCATTTTTGTGCTTGCCTTTTGGCTCAGCAGTAGTCTACTGATAGATTTTCTGGTGATGCCAAGCTTGTATGCAACAGGCATGATGAGCCAGCCCGGTTTTGCCGCAGCCGGATATGTGCTCTTTTGGCTATTTAATCGGGTTGAAGTGCTATGTGCTGCCACAGCTCTCACAGGCTTGTTAGCCTTACGCATTAACCAAGACTCTCATCACCGCAAAGGGTGGATCGCGCTAGCACTAGCTGGTGTTTTGCTGGCGATCGCACTCATTTATACCTACGGCTTAACACCCCACATGAGCGCCTTGGGTTTACAGCTTGATCTGTTTAACCAAGTTGTTGAAGTTCCGGCAACGATGAACCAACTACACAGTAGCTATTGGATTTTAGAAGTGCTGAAGTTTGCAACCGGGGGTTGGTTGCTTAATCTGTGCTACCGCGATCGCGTTTAACAACTTAGCTTTGCCAGAGAATCAAGACTCTTCTGCTTCTTCTGGCAAATCTTTGCTGGGCCACAACAAGCGCACCGCCATCACCGCAAACCCTAGGGCAGCGATCGACTTTACTAGATGAACTGGTAAGAGTTGTGCTGCCCCTTGACCTGCTAAAACCCCTAACAGACTTGCTAGCAAGAGAGCCCCTGCAGTTCCGAAAAACACTGCTTTGGGAGATTTAGAACTGCCGCCCAGTGCGATCGCCGCCACTTGGCTTTTGTCACCCAGCTCAGATAAGAAAATGGTGATGAAACTCAGACCCAGTAAATGCCAGTCCATTGAGAATTTTCCTCAGCGTTTAGTTAGCTTGCCGTTCCTTCAGTTCAATGTTGAGCTTGGGCGCTCACGTTGAGGGTGATTTAGACGTGCACGATATCCCACAACAGCGTGACTGAAACGATCAACAAAGCAACCCCTGCCGCCGTCTCTAAGGTTTTGGGTGACAGTCGAGATGCTAACCAACGACCCACCAATACGCCTAGCAAGCTCGTGGTTACTAAGGCGATCGCGGCTCCTGTAAACACCATCCAAGGCGATTGCGACTCAGCGCTCATCAGCAGTGTGGTTAACTGGGTTTTATCGCCTAGCTCTGCCAAGAAAATGGTGATAAACGTTGAACAAAATACTCCCCAACTGGGCGATCGCGCGATCGCAGGTTTTTGTACGGGGGCAGCAGGCGGCACAAGCACTGGAGAACTGGAAGGACGCGAAGAAACTTGCACAGGCAATTAACAGGGTAAGGTTTTCATTTTCTTTTCATTATTATGCTCAGGTTTCCCAGGCAGGTCAATTAAATCTCACCTTCTGCCGTGACTACTTCTTCTTCAAAACGCTGCATTTCTGAGCTGTCTTCGCCATACACCGCTTCAATTTGTTGCTGACAGCAGTCGATCGCAAAATCGTTGAGTTCTTCCGGCTCTACACCGTATAAGTCTTGAAACACATCTGCCTGCACTCGGCAAAAGCGGGGCCGCTCGTCGTAGATCTGGCACTCTCTTGTCTGGTGATCGAAGTGAATGCACCAGCCATCTGCGCCCACCAAACTCAAATACAGTTCTAATTCGTCGGGTGCCAAATATTCATCTAACTCAGGGCGATCGCTCGGATCTAGATGGCAGCAGGCTCCACAGTGCTTCACACATTGCCAGGTGGGCATAGCTCAATCATTTAGTTTGTCAAAAGGGCTTATCGAGCTTAGCGCTTTTTGCGGGAAATCTTGCTCGGTGAAACTAAGGGGGTTGGTTTGAGAAAGGATAGCTTTTTGTAAATTTCCTTAAAGAGATACCCAATTGACAGGTAAAATATGGCTCAGGCATTCTAACCCAAGGTACAATTCGTTGGGTTAATTCGGGAGGAGAAATGGATTTTCTGACTGGTCTTGCTGGCAACGTCAACTTTGAGGCGATCGCTCAACTGACCTTCGTGGCGTTGATCATGATTGCTGGCCCCGTAGTAATCTTCTTACTAGCAGCCAGAGGCGGCGATCTCTAGTCCTGACAATTCAAATCTGAGATAAGATTTCAGCTTTGAAAAGTTTGGCAACAAATTTTTACCTAAAAGTTTCAAGTAAGAGAGAGTAACTCAGAGCTCACTGGCGAGTGGGCTCTTTTTTTATGACTCGATTAACCAGCAGACAGCATCAGGTTTCTCAAGTTAATGGGAATGTTGAGTCGTATCTAGTAAATGGCTGAGGCTAGAGCCTGTTCGTCCGGTTGCGACCCAAAGCATGGCTCGTGCGCCATCTCGTACCACTTTCTCTAGCGGTTCAGGAGGGCGATCCGTGGGTACAGCAATCGGCTTGAAGTCAATGCCACGACTGCCAAACACAATGTCGCCAATCACCCGTGCCCGCCGCATGTGGTAGTCAGACGTAATCAGGTAAACA
>CBIHQL010000133.1:0-9216 GCA_966211855.1 uncultured bacterium | reverse complement strand
TGTGCCTTGAATGGCTTGCTGGGTAACCCCTCGGCCCCGACGAAACTTATCAAAAATGTAGGGTAACTCTTCGGCAGAAATGCCATGCCCAATATTGCGCAATGTCATGACGGTTTGGCTAACACCTGCTTCAATCTGATGGGCCAAACTGAGAGCTACAGTCGTATGAGAGTCGGCATACTTGCCAGCATTGTTGAGCAGCTCGATCAAAATGCGGTTGAGACTGTCAAAGTCGGTTTGCACCATCAGCGATCGCTCAGGTAAATCTAGTGCTAATGCCAACCCTTTGGCAGCCCACTGATCTTCAAAGCAGGCCGTTAAGTCGTGAACCAAACCTCTAAAATCTACTTTTTGGAGTTGGATAGGTGCTTGATTCGACTCCAGTTTTTGTAACGCCAATAAGTCGTTGATCAGATTAGTTTCTTGGTTGCACTGCTGCTCTAGGATGTCTAAATACCTCTGATGTCGCTCAGGCGCAATGCCGGGTTGCCTTAACATCCGAATCGCTAAGGTCATGCTTGTCAATGGGGTGCGCAACTCATGACTCATCGTGCTGAGAAATTCGTCTTTGAGCTGGTTTAAATGCCGAAGCTGATCGACTTGGCGACGAGTCCGCTCGTAGAGTTTAGCTTGCACTTCTAAACTTCGTTGCAGTTGGGCTGTCCGCTCTTCTACCAAGCCCTGCACCTGTCGTAGTGTTTGCGCTTGAATCATTGCTGTGCTCACCTGCGCCGCCACTAGCTCTGCCCACATGATTTCTTCAGGTTGCCAAGAACGTACCTGAGGGTGCTGGAGAACCAAAAAGCCGAGAACGGTGCCTTGGCTTTCTAAAGGAATGATCAATGCAGCCGGAAAGTGTTCAGGCTCGAAGATCGGTGCGTAATGGTTGGCAGGGTTTGCCGCTTGTTGTTGGTCTGCGATCGCCAACGGTTGGGTCGGATCTAAAAAAACCTGTTGACACCAAGCGCAGTCGGCAACCCAAAAAGATTGCTGTAGCCAGGAAGGCTCATTTGCTCCTTCTGATGTTTGTTTGTCTTGATCTGCTTGATTCAGCCATTCACAGACAACGGTCGCTCTTGTCTTGGCAGCCCGCTCAACCGAACGACTTTTGAGCATCGGGTCGGCATATTTCAGCGTGATCAAAAAGCTGCGTTCAACTTGCAGTACTTGAGCGATGCCAACGGTTGCCAAGTTCAAAATTTGGTTGAGGTCTTGAGCATTGCGAATTGCGATCGTCAGTTGTTCGATTAAACCTTGACAGCGTGCTTGCTGCTGGGATTGACGCTGCAAATTAACTTGCGAAATCACAACAGCAACTTGATCGGTGATGGTCTGAAGCATGGTTAACTCTGCTGCGCTCCAAACATTAGGGTGCGATCGCGTCAAACAAATTAAGCCGTTCCGCTGTCCCTGAAACCAAGTAGAACTGCCCATCATGGCCCGCACAGGGTTAGGCTCAGCACACTCTAAGGGGTCTAAAGGTGTAAGGTCTGCAAAATCAGCGATCGCCTCTATGCCGGGTTGTTCTTTGGTAATCCAATCTTGAAATACCGGATGGTAAAAGACCTGGGGCAACGGTGAGATCACTGCCTGCTCTGCTGCTTGCCACCACTGAAATACTTGTGGTATGGCTCCTTGCCCTGACCAGACAACTAAAAAACAATCTGTTGCAAATGCTTCACCCAACGCTTGTACCGCTTGCAACAACATCATTTCTGGCTCAGTCCGAATGACCAAAATTTTGCTCAGTCGTTGCCACAACATCGAACCATGAGCAGAGGGAAACATTGAGGCACTCTGAGCTACGGCTAATTGTTGCACAGGCCAGAAGGATAAACCGTCATAGGTTTGGGTTGCTATAGATACGACACGCCGATGATGACTGAGGCTGTTAGACCCGAGTCGATGGATATCTATCAATGCGTCGAGATCATGACCATCGTGAGTTTGTTCTGAAGCATGTATACCCAGAGCATGGCTAGTATCTTCAATGACCTCAGTCAGAGGTGATTCTGTGGTTAATTGAACCTCTGCAGTCGTACTTTGACGCTGTTGACGTTTCATTGCATGATGTTGGAGAGCACCGTCTGAGCGATGTTCTGCTGGGTCTCTGCTGTCTTGCGAGTCCATCATGAATCAAAACCTCAGTTGGTACTCTCCCCATGTGATCACCCACATAAGGTTAAAGTGCCCCCATTTATGCCATTTCTAGCAGGGTGCTCTAACCAAACGTGACCGTCAATTCTGCGTTGCTAGACTTAGCTCAACAAAAGTTACTTCCTCCCAGGTTATCCTGTCAGCCTCAGCAATAGTAACCGTGATTTCCGGACGATTTTCGGTAGAGCCGCATCCCAGCAAATCTAACGGTTAAATTTGGTATTAACTTGGGCGCACCTGTTACAGATTTTGCGGTTGCGACTTTAATCAAATCGGTTTAACAACACAAGACCACTAAGCCCTATGAGTACCCAGCATGCCTTAACGACCATACAGCCTACTGCTCGCGTCATCGGTACGGTCAAAGGGCCTGGAGAAGATGGTAACCAGTATGTCTTTATTACCACAGACAATCAGAGTGTCAAAATTGGTGAGTTCGTTTATTACGAGGTGAAAGAGGTAGACTCTAAGACCCAAAGTTTTTTAAGGATTTTGGGTAAGATCTCAGCTCGACGGCTCATTGATCACTTGCCTGATCGGATTTTTGCTGATACGGAAATTAGTCCAGAAGCGATCGCTGCTTTAGTGGGTTTCGCCTATCCCAATCCGGAAATTTATGAAGTCACAGTTGATGTGATCGGTTATTTCGATCGCAATTTGGGCTTCATGAACCCCCGCAAAACGCCGGATCCGGGTGCCAAAGTTTATTTAGCGAGCGACGAACTGCTACAGCAAATTCTCAACAAGAAACAGCCCGGAGATATCGGTTCTGTGCATATCGGCTCGATTTTGCTGCGCGAGCCTGAGGCTGTACCCATTGCTCTAGATGTCAAGGAGCTAGTGAGTACCCACATGGCTATTCTGGCTGGGACTGGCTCAGGTAAATCTTACACGGCTGGAGTTTTGGTAGAAGAATTGCTGCGGCCTTATAACCGGGCTGCTGTCTTAATTTTTGACCCCCACGGCGAATATGGCACATTGGAGCAAATGCGAGGTCATCAAGCGTTTGCCACTCCTGATGGCTATGCACCGCAAGTGAAAGTATTGCGCCCTGATGATATCCGAATCCGCATTTCTTCGCTCGACTATTATGACGTTTTGATGCTGCTGCCCGAAATGAGCGATCGCCAACAATCGATTCTCAACAAGGCGTTTAACTTAATTAAGCGGCATAAGCGAGGGGAATATCGCTGGGATGTACAAGATCTGATTGCTGCGGTTTATGAAGCCGATAAACAAACCGATGAAGAAGGAAACGAAAAAGCAGGTTCGTCAGCACCCGCACTGGAATGGAAGCTAGAACGCCTGGAGCGATCGCCCTATTTTCACGCCTTTGAGCACCTCACGCCCCGAGATCTATTTGAGCCAGGTCAGGTCACGGTGTTGCAAATGAACGAGATCAGTCAGGAAGAACAACAGGTCATCTGTGCCGCCGTACTGCGCCAAACCAATCATGCTCGGGTTAGTACGCATAAAGAACTTCTGACCGCAGAAGATGAAAATTATCTCCCATATCCAGTCTTTATTTTGATCGAGGAAGCTCACCGATTTGCCCCAGCTCACGAACCTTCTCGCTGTAAAGCTGTGTTGCGAACCATTTTGAGCGAAGGCCGTAAGTTTGGTTTAGGGGTAGGCTTGATCACTCAGCGCCCCGGCAAGCTTGACTCAGATGTGTTGTCGCAGTGTATGAGCCAGTTCATTATGCGTATTGTCAACCCCGTAGACCAAGAGAGCCTTAAGTATGGGGTTGAGGCAGCGGGTCGCGATCTGCTCAAAGAACTGCCTGCGCTCACCAAAGGACAGGTCATTATTGCCGGAGCTTGTGTCAATACTCCAGTTCTGTGTAAAGTGCGTCAACGGTTGACGGCTCATGGCGGAGATACTTTGAATGCACCTGATCTATGGCAAAAATATTTTCAACCACACCGCATTCAAGAACGTGTTGCTGAAGCCGCACCTGTAGCAGGCCGCAAACGCCCAACCACCTTTCGTGGCGTGAGTATCGACTAGCCAATGTTTACTTTGCGTTCGGTCACAAGCGTTAAACTGACCCAGCCGCCAGCCGCATCATACCGCCGCACGATGCGTTGTCGCAAATTGGGTTGAAGCAGCCATCCAGCTTCTAAAACAAATGGTTGGCCTAGCTTTAATTGTGTGGGGCAGTTAATAGAGGCTCCATCTGGTAGTAACAAAACTTGCACAGGTTGCGGCCCTTGCTCAAACCGTAATCTTGACCCTGTGATTGTTGCCGTAGAGCTAATCGATCGCGTCGAGTCACCGCTACCAAACGTCAAGATCTGCGTCAGTTGATCAGGTTGAGTTTGACGAATCTGTAGTTGGGTGGCGTACAAATCGGGCGATCGCCAATCTGGATAGATCGTGATTGCCTCTCCGTGCCAGTCTCCAATCAGATCTACAACTTTTAACGGTAATCGTTCCGCTGCCTCGGTTCCAGCACGTTTTTCTCGAATTAACGTCATCTGTTCTAGTTGGCTTTGCCGATTGAACATGACCACCACACGGAGACGGCGATCGCCTGCAATCAGCCCAAGTTCTGCACCAAACTCAGCCAACGGCCCTAATTGCAGAGAGCCTTGAGAAAATGCACCATTGTCAAAAAATAAAACACTGCGATTGAGCGAGTTATACTCTAAAACTTGCTCCTGAGCTTGGCGCTGAGATGGGTCTTCGGCTGAAGGTAATAGCCGTCGAATGGTCTGCCGGATTCTTTGATCATTATCCAGTCCTTCTAAAGTCACCACTGTCGGTGTTTCCACTATCAAGTCTCCTTGATGTGAAAGTTGTGTGAAGGAGCCTTCCCAAGTACCCAAGTTTTGCAATAGAGAATCCCACTGCGATCGCATTTTGTCTCCTTACCGCACCGTAAATCGTCGCACTGCAAACAAACTACCGATTACTCCGATCGCCCCCCCAAACCCCAACAAGATCAGGGGTAATAGCCATATACTTCCATGTGGTTGGGTGCTACTGGTAAGAAACTGAATGAATTCTGGTTGCTGAACCAACAAATTGGCAAAAAAGCGTTGAACTCCACCAATCAGGCCCCAAGCGATTGCTGCCCCAGCTACCCCAAACGTAACTCCTTGCAAGATAAATGGTAGATAGATCCAAACTGTCGTTGCTCCGACCAACTGCATAATTTCAATCTCTCGCCGCCGAGCCATAACAATGAGCCGGATTGTGGTAGTAATTACTGCTACTGCTGTCAGGGTCAATACGGTTGTAATTGTCATGCTAATCCAATTCAATCCCTGATTAAGTTGAGCAATTCGTTTGACGGCTTCGTCAATGTATTGAACTTCATCAACTCCTTGCAATTTCCTTAATTGCTCGGCTAAAGTTGATACGCTCTCAGGGGTGCGTGCTTTGACCTTTAGTTCGTCTACAAGAGGGTTGCCATTCAGTTGCTGGGTTGCTCCAGAAATATCAGAGATCCCTATCTCTTTCACCAAAACTGCCCAAGCTTCTTCTTTTGGAACTGCTTTGACAGTGACTACGTCTGGCATCGCCGTTACCAAAGGTTGTAGAGATTTAGCTTCTACGCCTGTCTCTAGGTAAACAGACACCTCCAATTGGCTACCAAACTGGTTTAACAAACCTTCTAGCTGCCATGATGCCTGCAAGCTAATGCCAAATAGGAATAGGAGAACGGTCACAGTACTAACTGCGGCCCAATTCATCCAACCTCCCCGGCGCAAACCTAACAGTGTCTCCCGCAACAAATAATCTAGTTTTGTCAAAAAACGAAACACATTCCCTCGTGTCTTTTCAAAGACGCTGACAATTCTCAATAACTTTTAGGCGCAGCAGTGATAATTCTTGCACCAATTCTGTCAATCCTAAGCGTGCTTCTATTTATGCTCCCTTAATATTCTTTAATCTTTGCTCACCACCTTTTCACCCATCGCGCTTCAGTAGTAGGTAAATTCCATGGCTCTGACCATTCAACAGATTTTTGACGAGAGGTTCTATCTAGCTCGTAATCCTGACGTTCAACAAGCAATCAATAGCGGATTTGTTAGCAGCGCGTTTGATCACTTTGTTCGCTATGGTCAGTTTGAAGGTCGGGATCCCAACGCACTGTTCAATACCAGCTTCTATGCAACGTCTGACGTTCGGCAGGCCATTAGTACTGGGTTTGTGAGTAGTGCGGTTGACCACTTCATTAAGTATGGTCAGTTTGAAGGTCGCAGCCCTGCTCCCATTTTTGATAGCACCTATTACCTGGCTACATACCCAGATGTACGAGATGCGGTCACAATTGGCTTTGTCAGTAGTGCATACGAACACTTCTTGCTCTATGGACAAACTGAAAATCGTAATCCAAGTACGCTGTTTAATAGCGGCTTTTACCTCAGCGAATACCCAGATGTGCAGCAGGCGGTTAGTAGTGGGTTTGTAAAGAGTGCTGTTGAGCACTATGTCTTGTATGGGCAAGCAGAAAGACGCTTCGGTGTTAATGCTGTTCCAGTTGCTAATGGAGACACGATCACAGCTAATGAGAATGCTGTATTAACGGTTAACTTAGCCGCTAATGACACAGATCCCAATGGTGATTCAGTTATCATTCAAAGCTTAGGCTCACCTGCCAATGGCACAGTCAGTAACCTTAGTAATGGTGTTGTTTCCTACACTCCCAATCCAGGTTATGTGGGGACAGATAGTTTTACGTACGTCATTGTTGACGAATATGGGGCGACTGCAACGGCGAGTGTCAATGTTACGGTTAACCCTGGCCCGGTAGCTGGCAATGATGCGTTTACAACCAATGAAGATGCTGCTCTCTCAATTAGCAGTGCCAACCTACTTGCAAACGATAAGAATCCTGACCCTAATAATCCGTTAACGATCACAAGCGTGAACCAGCCCCAACGAGGCGTGCTTGTTAATAACAACGGTGCTTATACTTATACACCTAACCCCAATATCAACGGCAGTGATAGCTTCACTTATGTTGTTAGCACAAGCCAGGGAGTTACATCGGTTGCCACTGTTAACATCACAGTAAATCCCGTTGTAGATCCGCCAGTGCTGGGCAATGATGCGATCGCGACGAATGAGGATACTTCGTTCAGTTTCAGTAATACTACTTTACTAAGCAACGATACTCATCCTGATGGTATTGGCTTCTCAATTACGAGTTTCTCTCAACCAAGCCAGGGAACTGTAGTTGATAGGGGTAATGGTACGTTTACTTACACCCCAGCTGCTAACTTTAACGGCACAGATAGCTTTAGTTACACTGTTACAGACGTCAATGGCTTGACTGCTACAGCGAGAGTTAATCTTACCGTCAATTCAATTAATGATGTGCCGATCGCTGGCAATGACACAGCCACGGCGACTGAAGATCAATTCTCATTGATTAATACTGCGACCTTGCTCGCGAACGATTCGGATGCCGATCGCGATCGCATTAGAATTTCTGGATTTACTCAGCCTACAAACGGACAGCTCGTTAACAACGGCAATGGGTTCTTGACTTACACACCCAGCCCCAACTTTAACGGCACAACTAGCTTTACATACACCATTACTGACGATCGCGGTGGGTTTACGACCGCAACTGTGACCATCAATGTCGCAGCTGTTAATGATGGCCCTCCCATAGCGAACAATGATGTTGTAACGACGCGTGAAGATACTGCTGTCATTATCAGTGGCGCCAAT
This sequence comes from uncultured bacterium, assembly GCA_966211855.1. Lineage (GTDB taxonomy): Bacteria > Cyanobacteriota > Cyanobacteriia > FACHB-46 > FACHB-46 > CBIHQL01. The sequence goes on along the minus strand of CBIHQL010000133.1, from coordinate 1,368 downwards.
CTCCTTATTAACGACTCTGATCCTGATGGAGGGAGTCTTGCGATCGCGAGCGTGGGGACACCAGGACGAGGTTCTCTCGTTAACAACAATGATGGAACCTATACCTATATTCCAAATGCCAATATTAATGGCACTGATAGCTTTACCTATGTCGTTACTGACGGGCAGGGAGGTACGGCCACAGGGGTTGTTAATTTAACTATCACTTCTGTTAATGATGGGCCACCGACCGCAAATCCTGACAGCGTCACGACCAATGAAGATACACCAAGTGTTAGCTTCAATGTTTTAGGAAATGATACCGATGCGGAAGGGGACTTGATTGCTTTTGTTAGCAATACCCCGCCTCGCAATGGTGCATTAACTAGCACAGGGAACGGCAACTTTATCTATACACCGAACCCTAACTACAACGGGACTGACAGCTTTACTTACACAATCACCGATGGTCAAGGTGGTAACGCGACAGGGGTTGTCAACATTACGGTTAATTCGGTTCAAGACCCATTGGTTGCTAACAATGACGCCCTAGCAGTCAATGAGGATGGGGTTCTTAACTTCGGTAGTAATGCATTGGTGGCTAATGATAGTGACGGAGATGGTGATCCGTTTAGCATTAGCACTTTTGCTCAACCAACTAACGGTACTCTGATCCGTGATGGAGCCGGCAACTTTACTTATCGGCCCAGAGCTGACTTCAATGGTGTTGATACCTTTACCTACACGATCGCCGATAACGTCAATGGTGGTACTGCAACAGCGACGGTAAGTATTACTGTCAATTCAATTAATGATCCACCGATCGCTAACCGTGATAGTCTCTCAACCAATGAAGATACACCGCTAGATATTAATGTTGGTTCTAATCTGCTGGCAAACGACTCAGATTTAGATGGCGATCGCTTCTTTGTTACCAGCTTTAATCAACCTAGTCGGGGCTCTCTCGTTGATGTTGGCAATGGCACCTATCGCTACACTCCCAATCTTGATGTCAGCGGCACTGATGCTTTCACTTATACGATTAGTGATGGTCGAGGCGGTACAGCTACGGGGGTTGCTACTATTGCGATCGGTTCTGTTAATGATGCACCGATCGCTCGTAATGATTCTTACACGGTCAACGAAGACGCACTTCTCAACATCAGTGCTATCAATGGCCTTTTACGCAATGACACAGATATTGACGGCAATCCACTAAGTATTAGTAGCCCAACCTCTCAGATTACAAGTCTCTCAGGCGGCACCGTTGTCGTTAACAGCAATGGCAGCTTTACTTACCAATCTGCTGCCAACTACAACGGAACTGATGGCTTTACCTATACAGTGACAGATAATCAGGGTGGTTTTGCGTCAGCAACCGCACTCTTA
>CBIHQL010000132.1:0-9268 GCA_966211855.1 uncultured bacterium | reverse complement strand
ATGGGGCTGTATGCCAAAGCCCTCGCTAACCTGGAGGGAGTAGCGCGGCAGTTTGACCCAGAAATTAACTTAATCGATGAAATTAAACCCTTGATGGCTGACCTCTTCCGTCGTCAGTTGATTGGCGAAGACCCCTTGCAAGCCTTATTACGAACTGCATTAGACCTCAAAAGTCTCTCTCTACAATCTCCCCGTCAAATCGAACTGTTGCTCGATCGCATTACCTCCGAAACCTTGAAGTGGAACCTCACAATCAAGGATTTAGACCCCCTACGGCGCAGCATGGATGACTCTGCCAACCGTCTCTCTTTTAGTATCCTGGTCGGCTCTCTGACGATTGGCGCTGCGATTATCTCTGCCAATGCCCCAACAGGTGGCCTCTCACAAATCAGTATTGCTCTCTTTGTTGTGGCTAGCTTCCTCGGTTTATGGCTGATTGTGAGCATCCTGCGTTCAGGCCGCTTGAGGTAATTCTTGTTATTACTTGAAAGTATTCTAGATATACTTCAACTCTATTAAATGGGGTAGGGTTTTTAAGACGCTAATATCAGTAATCCGATTGTGGGAAATATCTAGAAACTGCAATGTCGTTAGTTCAGCGATCGCTTCTAGAGTGCGATCACTAATCTGATTGTGGGCAAGGTTTAAGTGTGTGAGCCTGGGCAATGACATTAAAGGATCTAGATCCGTTGCATCGGTTAGATCATTATTAGCTAAATTAAGACTCGTCAAACCTTTCAAAGTTTTGAGAGGTGATAGTTCTCTGATGTAATTTTCGGCAAGATCTAATTCTGAAAGCTCAATAAGGATGCTCAAAGGTTTGATCTCTGTGATGTGATTCGACGAAAGATCTAATGCAACTAAACCAGTGAGTTGAGAAAGGGGGCGAAGATCAGCAATCCTATTTCCGTGAAGAGTTAAAGTGAGTAAATTGGTGAGTGCAGTTAACGGTGTGAGATCAGAAAGGCGCCCATTTTCAGGATCTCTTCCTGCAATTTTGCCACTTAGATCAAGTCGCAACAGTTGACCCAGTCCTGTGAGAGGGCGTAGATCTGTTAACTGGAAGGAACCGCCACACCAATCTTTCGTTTCAAGAAAATGGCACGTGGAAAGAATACGATTAGACAGCTCACAATTACACTGAGTATTTGAATCAGAAAAACGCTTTGTTTTTCGCTCTAATTTCCACTCCTGCCACTCTTGCCAAAGAGCTTCATTAGCATTCTCAGGATATGCCCACAGGTGTCCTTCAATTTGGTACAGCAACGCCTCAACCGTACGTTTGGCTGGTGTTGGTAAGGTATCTTTAACATGGCACCAGTCAGCAAAAGTTTTTAATTCGGCTGGATCAGGTTGAGTAACCATGGTGTTGATACTTAAATTGACCCCGATCGCTTAACTAGACAGTGCCAAATCTGCTTGCAAAAAGTCGATAAACTGACGTGCCGATCGCCCAGAGCGACCGTTGTGGCGAGTTGCCCATTGCAGCGCTCTAAACTCCAAATCTGCGGGTGCGATCGCAATTCCGGCTTGAGCCGCTAAATGGTGGACAATCTTTAGATAGGTTGGCTGATCGGCAGGTTCAAACGTCAGCGTCAGACCAAAGCGATCGCTAAACGACAACTTCTCCTGCACCGTATCCCAGTTATGAATTTCATCACTATCCTTTGGACGGGGGCGATCGCCAAAAAACTCTCGCACCAAGTGCCGACGGTTTGAGGTTGCATACACCACCACATTCTGAGGGCGTGCCGTTAAATTGCCCTCCAGCACTACCTTCAGCGCCTTAAATGCCTCATCATCTTCTTCAAAGGAGAGATCATCGACAAAGATAATGAATTTTTGGGGGCGATCGCGGAGTTGATCGACAATCATCGGCAGAGCCTGGAGATCTGACTTTGCCACTTCAACTAACCGCAAACCCAGGTCACTATATTCATTCAATAACGCCTTCACTAGCGATGACTAACCGGAACCCCGACTGCCGTACAGCAACACATGTAGTGCCGGATAACCTGATAGCAAAAACGCTGTATTTTTGATCAAATTTTCGCGTGGCATCTCGTAACCGACTAAATCAGTCAGGCGCACCGGGTCAGGATGGGCAATCCCAACCAGTTCACCCCCTTGCCAGCGACAGGCATGATATTGTGCAAAGAAACCTGTACCAAAGCGTTGATAGTAAGCAGTCAAATCTGTTAGTGCCTCACCCCAATCTTCGGCGGTTTGCAGTTTGGTGATTAACAACATCTCCTGCATCCGCTCATCGGTTGCCGGAGCCGCTGACGGGTTAAACCAAGTCAAATCATCTGCCCACACCACCGGAGTCACAGGTAACTTTGCCAAAATTTGCACCCACTGGCTGAGCCGATACCCCGTACAAGCATACAAACTCTGGAGCGATCGCAAATCATGCTGAGCCGCAGCCACAAGCGAGGGTGGCAACTTCTCTAGCTCTAGTCGCTGCACCTGTTGTGTAAACGGGTTATCGGCTCGCAAAATCTGGGTCAACAAATACTCTTGCCAACCTTGCTGACTCGCCGCCAAAGCCTGAAACCAGCGACCATAGGCTTGCACACAGGCTAAATTATCGACTTCGCTGTGGCGTAAGGCATCTAGCAACTCTAAAAATGTCCGCCCCACCTGATCTTGAAACAGAAATTGGTAGAGCAACAAAGAGGCTGCCTCACGTTGAACCACTTGAATTGAAGCCAGAATTTGAGCATCCATGATAGATTTAGCTCTGCGAGCACACCAAGAAACACATGAATTCCGCTATAGTAGCAGCGATCGCATACGGCATTCTCGCCATTGTTGGGGGCATTATCGGCTACCTGCAAGCCCAAAGTCGCATGTCCCTGATCTCCGGCAGCATCAGCGGTGTCATTTTGTTGGCAGCAGCGGGGTTACAGCTCCAGGGATATAGCTGGGGGTTGCCCTTAGCCGCCTTGATGACAGCCGTTCTAGTCATCGTGTTTACAGGTCGCTTGATCAAAACTCGCAAGTTTATGCCTGCTGGCCTAATGATCAGCCTCGGCATCATCACTCTAATCATTCTGCTCAATGGCCTATTTGGTAGCTGATGAGTTGACTCAAATGTGCTGTAGGCATCTTGCTGGCGGATGGATAGGGTGTCTGCACCACGGGTTTTCAAAAATCAGCCAACCGAATAGCAAAACCCACAACCCTTAAATCTTCGCAAAAATTTAATTGCTTCTCTACGTTGCTTTAGAACATGGTGAAGAATGCCGAACCGAGATTCTGGGTACACTGGCCTGGAGCAGCATCGGTTGGGCTTGTAGCCAGTATTCAGGATTGGTTGTATCTGCATTGAGGTTTGCATTTGCTATGGTTTCAGCTTCCCCCCGCTTTCCTGACATCCAAAGCCATTGGGCGCGACTCTTTATTGAAGCCTTGACCCAACGCAACATCATTAAAGGCTTTAAAGACGGCACTTTTCGCCCCGATCAGTCGATTACCCGCGCCGAATTTGCAGCCCTACTCCAAGCCACTTTTCCCCAACCTACCGTTCGCCCCTATATCTCCTTTACCGATGTGCCCGCCACCCACTGGGCACGAACTGCAATTCAGAAAGCGTACGAAATGGGGTTCATCGCCGGGTATCCTAACAATCGCTTTGGCCCTGATGAAAAAATCACGCGATCGCAAGCCCTTGTAGCGCTGATCAACGGCTTGGGCTTGAATAAACTGGTCATTTCAGATCTTAAAAGTAGCTTATCGAGCCTCTATCAAGATGCAGCACAGATCCCTAGCTACGCCACCGAAGCGATCGCGGCAGCAACCGGGGCGAGCATCGTTGTTAACTACCCAGATCTAAAACAGCTCAAACCCCTGCAAACAGCTACTCGTGGCGAAGTGGCAGCGATGATCTATCAAACTCTAGCCTATTTGGGGCAAGCTCCCTTTGTTTCATCCAACGCCATTGTCCGCTATCAGCGTACCGTCGCCGTTGCTCACACACGCGAGTTTCGGGGCGTTTGGTTGACCTCCGTCTGGAATCGCGATTGGCCTTCTTCACAAAAACTCACGACCGAGCAGCAACAAGCGGAAATGGTGAAGGTGCTCGATCAACTGCAAGCGCTGAATGTAAATGCAGTCATCATGCAGGTGCGCCCAGAAGGAGATGCGCTCTATGCCTCCCAGTTAGAACCGTGGAGCAACTGGTTGACAGGTACGCAAGGCAAAGCCCCGGAGCCGTTTTATGACCCTTTAGCCTTTGCGATCGCCGAAGCCCATAAGCGCAATATGGAGCTACACGCCTGGTTTAACCCCTATCGTGCCCGCACCTCCCGCCAAGATAAATCTCTAGCCGCTCCTCACATTGCCGTCACCAACCCAGAAGTTGTCTATGAATATGACGGTGAACTATGGATGGATCCTGGTGCTAAAGCAGTACAAGAGTTGTCTTACAAAGTAATTTTGGATGTAGTGCAGCGCTACGACGTTGATGGCGTGCATTTAGATGACTACTTCTATCCCTATCCTGTTGCAGGGAAACCCTTCCCGGATGACAAAACCTACCAAGCCTATCAAGCCCAAGGCGGTAAGCTCTCCCTCTCCGATTGGCGACGCGAGAATGTTGACCAACTCGTACAAAAACTCTCAACCGGAATTCGAGCCACAAAACCCTATGTTAAATTTGGCATCAGCCCATTTGGGATTTACCGCCCAGGACAGCCTCCCAAAGCCAGAGGGTTAGATGCTTACGAGCAACTCTATGCCGATGCTCAGAAATGGGTTTTGCAAGGCTGGGTCGATTATTTCAGCCCACAACTTTATTGGCGAATTGATGCTCCAGAGCAGAGCTACCCGATGTTGCTGCAATGGTGGAGTGAACAAAACCCTAAGCAAAAACATATTTATGTGGGTAATACGATCAGCAAACTCGATCCGACCAAATGGCCCGTCACAGAAGTTGAGCAACAAATCTCCTTAACTCGCACTTTCGCCCCCCAACTGGCTTTAGGTAATATCTTTTTCAGTGCGAAACCGTTTCTCGATAATCGCCTCGGCGTGACAGATACCCTCAAAGCTTCGACCTATACTGAAGCTGTTTTAGCCCCTGTGATGACTTGGCTGAGTCGGGATCGCCCCTCTTTACCCATTAACCTCAAACTCCAAAACAGCACTCTGACTTGGACTGTAGCTCCTAATGCCAGTGTGCGCAGTTGGACACTCTATCAACAAACCGCTGGCACCTGGAAACTACAAAAGATCTTACCCGCTGATACCCTCACCCTCACCCTCGCTCCTGGCACCTATGCTCTGTGTAGCGTCGATCGCCTGTCTGCCGAAAGCGCCGGGGTATTGATTGAAGTCAAATCTGCTTAGCCTGAAAAAAGCGTGCCCTAGAAGTGTTGAGTAGTTGGAATGGGCGATCGCTCAATAATAAGCTGCTAAGTTTGAAGAGCTAGAGTGCTAGATAGTCATCTCTATATGGCAAGAAGAAACTCTCCAGCTCAAAAAATCATCTCAATCAGCTTGATAATTTTAGTCGGAGTAGGACTGACATTATTTTCGTTGCGTTACCAGCAACCCAGCAATTGTCAAGAGCTATGCACTGACTTTCAACCTTGTCAAGTGGGGCAGTGCAAATTTGGAGAGCAAAGAGCAGGCTTCCCACTTCCATTCGTGCAGGATGCTGAAGCGGGTTCGCCCACAACAGGTTGGGGCAAGATAGGGCCAGAGGATTATTACTACGCCGATATTCCAGCCTTCACCTTCAATGTCGCCTGTTACAGCCTGACTTTATGGCTGCTGCAAAGATTGATCAGAAGGCTGTTTCAGGCATTACGACCCAAACGCTAGCGATCGATGCTTGGGTCGTAGTTGCAGCCATCCGGTTTAGCGGCGCGATCGCTCTCAATTTGATAATACTGGAGCCCAGCCAAATCTCTGGCAGACCGCACACTTACGAAATGAGCTTCAACCAGCAAGATTGCAGAGAAAATTCATAGAGATTGCCGAAGACATCTTGATCCAAAGAGGCCAATTTTCTTTGAGGAGAGTGTCTGAGGCTGCCTCTAAAAAGTAATTTCCTGGTTTGGCTAAGGGGTATTTCGTATGAATGCGTACTGAGCAGAAATAAGTAATATCCTCAGGGTTATGGTTTAATTTCTTGAATATTCTTAATATTAAAACTAATCTAAGCATCAATTTGCAGGCAATCTTGATGAATTTCTAGAAACGGTTAAATTTTTCTTGCTGCCTTAAGTCGCGATCGCATGGTTCCTATCAACCTCTGTGCTCCCTAGAGCCAAAAACTAAGGGGCTTTCTGCTGCAACGGATGCAGAATAAGCATTTGCTAGATGTAAAACTAGAAATTTTAATCTTCAGCACTGGAGAAAAATGGCGATCGCGGTTTATCCTAATTTTGTAATCTGAGAGCGTGACATACAACGCAACCAAGTTTTGCTAGAAATACTGATGAGTCGCAAGATAAAAAATACGAATTGCTGAATTCAAAATTCCTGATTTTCTCGCATAGGGCGATCGCTGAGATCCAATAGTTTCACCTGGAAATAATTCAGTGATGAAGCTGAGCCGCTTCAGCGTAAAAATCTTTAATCTTGTAAGTATCAGGTTCCAGGGTGTCTTATGTTACTTCGTTCTACCGTTTTGCTCGTTTTGCTCTTCTCTGTTGTTTTGCCTGCTAGTGCGAACCCAACACCCCCCGTTGAAGATGGCCCCGGCGGTCGTACTTCTGGCGGTTCACGAGCTACAATTCACCCGGCATTTGTAACTCTCTAAGCCGCCTGTATTGGTTTCGTTGAGCATCGCACCACACCCCACGATGCAATGAGAGAAACAATTTAAATTCAAAAATTCATCCTGGTTCAGTATTTCTGTTATTAACACCTCATTATTTAGAGTTTCTTCCTAAAGAGAGTGCCCAATCTGGTTAAGGGTCGGTCACCATCAAAGTAAATCGGCGGTCTGCTGATTTGACCCGCTACAGTTACAGCGAAGTGATTTAAATAAAAAACTTTGTAGCCAGTCGCCGTCAGTACTAACTAGATGAGTGTGAAATATGGCCTCCAATATCAAAGAGAAAATTACAACTGATTTACAACAAGCAAAAGCCACTGGACAAGTTCGCTCAGAGCGGATTCGTGAGATTGTCCAGGCTGCGGTGTCGCAAGTAGCGTCAGAAGTTAAAGAAGGATCAGGTGAGCTACGGGGCATTCTTAGTGATGCGATCGCGGCTGTGGTTGAGACGTTTCAAGACAGGGGTAGCGAGCTAAAAGAAGAAGTGACCGCCTCACTCGAAGGAGCGATCGAAGGGTTTAGTCAACGGCGTCGGCAATCGATCGCTCAGACCGAAGCAGAAGTCAAGCAGCTAGAAACCAAACTCGAAACTGAAGAAACGGCTCTGCAACAAGAAATCGATCGCGCTTTGGCAGAGGTTGAGTTTAACAACACGAGCGAAGAGGCTCCTCACGTTAGAACGGCGTTAGATTCTGCCTTAACCACAGTGCGCGATAGCAAGGAAGTAGCACAACTCAAAGAACGCTATGCTCAGCTCAAAGGTCAACTAGCCATCCTTCGAGCTAACTTAGCGGCTCGCTACGGCGGACGAGCTGAAGACATCCAAGGCTATTTAGATGAAGCTAAGAGCTGGTACGAACGCTCACGCCCACAAGCTGAGGCGATGGCAGAACAGGTGGGCCAAAAACGATCGCAGCTAGAAGAACGCTTTGGAGAGGCTGGGGTTGCGATCGCCAAGAAGGAGCGTCAAATTCGTCAAATCCTCAGTGAGTTACTCCGCTCTGCCGCTGATCACCTCAAGGAACCTTCAAGAAAATAATCCTTTGTGCTGGAAACGGCGAAGTATTGATGTCTTGTAACCTGAGTGCTTCGCCGTTATTTGGTTAGGGGTTTTAGCGATCGCTTAACTTGCCGTACTAAACTTCTTTCTAATTGTGTCGATGATCTGTTTCTCCTGAGAAGTAATAACCCCATCAGCCTGGGCAATTTTCTCGCATTGAGCCATTAGAGCCACTGCAAAATCTTGATTTAAGCGATCGACTAACTGCCCTAGCGGAGGCAAATTTTGGGAGCTGGCAGCAATTGAATTGAAAGAAGCAGAATTCAACTCTAGTTTTTGCAAGTCGGGTAGTAGTTGCTGGAGTGTTTTCTCAGGGTTTCCAGCCAGCACTAGGTGTAAAAGAATTTGATCCATGATTACTTGTTGGTCTAAAACGCTCTCAAGATATTGTTCACTTTTAGATTGAGAAGCTAATAGATCCACTTGAGAAGCTTTAGGATTAAGCTTTGCCTCATAAAATTGACAAGCAGCATACCCCAGCGAATAGAGCATTGCAGCATTACTACTGGCACCAATCACTGCACCTGCAATTGGGATATTTCGAGCAAATCCCAAACCCGCTTTCATAGCTGCACTGCCACCCAGCGCCATGCCAAAAATTGCTAACACTTCGCCTTTTCTAGAGGGTTCCTGTAAATTCAAACCATAAGCGCTAGCAATTTGATAAGTCATTTCTGCTTGTAAGGCCATTGTTGCCGCTAAATCTACAGCAAACATCGCAGCGGCAAATCCGGGCATCAAACTATTAGCAAATCCTGATGCACCGACATAAAAAGCTTTTTCTGTGATCACGCGGTGGGCAATTGCACCTGGCTGTTCATGAGGGTATTTTTGTTGCAGTTTTTTAACTTGAGCCTCAGCCTGGATAACATCAACTTTATCAACGATCGCTAATAGCCAATCTACCTTTAGCGCTTGAGTTAGCTCTTGCAGTTGTGAGCTGTTAGCAATCATGTCTAAAACATAGCCAACGCCATCCGTCGCTTGCATAGCTGTACTACCCACTGCCCCAGCAACACCTACTGCTGTTCCGGCGATCGCACCCCCGGCCTGTACTGCGGCATTACCAACAGCTCCGGCAGCTCCGACCATTGTTCCAGCAACAGCTCCACCCGCGTTAACCGCAGCACCCCCTACAACTCCAGCTGCGCCAGCAACTGTGCCTACAACAGCCCCACCTGCATTAACTGCAACTCCCCCTACAGCTCCCGCCGCGCCAGCAACAGCCCCAAACATTGCCCCAAAAAAATTGTTGTTTTGTCTCGCTTCAGGAAGCGTTGGTTCTACAGGCGCTAAGGACTCGGATGACTGAGTTTCGGAGATATTGCTAGAAGGCTCAATAGGCTGTGGTAGTACAAATTCTGCGTGCCAACTGGGGCAATCCTCATCTATTTCCCGACCATATACTTTTACCTGTC
>CBIHQL010000131.1:0-9293 GCA_966211855.1 uncultured bacterium | reverse complement strand
GCTGCCAGGAAGCTGGGTTATGAAAGATATATTGACGGATAGACTCTAACGATCCTTCGTTACGGATGATGTGTTCGTAGTAGTTACGTTGCCAAATCGTTCTGCCTGTGTTGCCCGCCATCTGATTGATTTTACGGGTTGAGATAGATTTAAAGTTTTGAATGATCGCACCGATAGATTGAGATTGTGTACCGTGTATCTGTAGGGGCGAAGCATTTGCGCCAATATTCTTTCGGCTACTATTGTTCAATCCTGATGCAAATGCTTCGCCCCTACCACCGCACAGATATAAAATTCCATGTAAATGATTAGGCATGATTACGAAGGCGTCCAAATCTACATTTGAAAAATGGTGGGGTAGATTCTGCCAATAGGTTTGCACCCATAATCCCGGTGGAGCCAGGTTAACCACACCATCTACAATTTCTCCGAACAAACATTCTCGCTGGTAGGCACAAATGGTGATGAAATAGGCACCAGGTGAGGTGTAATCGTATCCTTTCAACCGGAGCGATCGCCTGTGATGTTTGTCGGGGTTGTACTTCACGAAATCCCACTCATACATTTGATGAATAGAATGCCCAAATGGAAGAAGGCGATCCTACTTCTTCATAGATGTAATTAAATTCATTTTATTTTTCAACCAGAACATGCATTAAAACCTTTAAGAAAACTTTCATGCAACTCAGCCGCAGTTTCAGGCTTCAATGCGGAAATTCTATCTATTGTGCGCAAAAACTGAGCCATAGAATATAAAAAACTCAGAAAACTGGACTGACGTATCTTTGACTTCAATGAACTGGAAACCATTTCTGGATCCTCATATTCATCTAATTCAAGTAATGCTAGATTGCGGCTCATATCAGCTTCAGTATTATTAGAATCCAAAGCGATTGCGTAGCTATAATCTTCTATTGCATACTGATAGTTTTCTAACTCATCATGGATATCTCCTGTATAAACAAACAAATTTGACATTGCTTGTCTAGTTTCAGGCTCATATGCAAAAGAAGCATCAAGAACTTTAAGATCCGTATTATAAAGTTCAGGATCAACTTCCAAGGCTCTATTCGCATCTTCCTCAGCTTGGATAAAATTCCCTACTGCCACATAGGCAAGTGCTCGGTATAGATAAGATCTTGCATTCTTAGGGTTCAGCACCAGAGAACAACTAAAATCTCCTATAGCTGCATCAAAGTCATTAAGTTGGTAATAAGCCAGACCACGGCTATAAAAGGTAATATCAGCTTTTATGTGGAGGGGATGCGCTATAATTGCTTTCGTTAAAATCTCAATTGCCCTTTCATGATTTCCTAACTCGTTTAAAACGGATCCGTGAAGGACAAGGTTAAGTAGGTGGTCAGGATCAATTAGAAAAACCTGTTCGCAATTATGTAGTGCAAACTGCTTGTTACTGAAGAACAAGTATTGAGCGCAAGCTCTAAAGTATAGCTCCCAAGCAGTAAATATGCTGGATTGTTTGATTTTAGCTTGGAGAACTTTTAGAAACTTCTGCTTAGCATCTGTTGATTGACCTGTTAGCGAATATGCAACTCCTTGAGCATATAAAACATAAGTACATTCATCTGTAGGATTGAGGTTTAAAGTTCCTGCAAAATCTTTAACTGCTTCTCCAGTAGATCCTAATGAGTCAAGAGCAAAACCTCGAAAACAAAGGGCATCAATGTAACTAGAATTAATTTCTAAAATTTCATTAAAAAACTCAACTGCTTTTTCTGGGTTACCTTTTTTGTATAAGGTAAGACCTTGAAGCAATAACGATTCAATTTTGCCAGTTTCTGCCATTGAGGTGGGTAAATCTGGCGCTGATGCCAAAGCCTCAATTTCTTGAGCTAGAAGTAAACCTCTTTTGACTATGTCGGAAGAATATTTTGCAAGCACCTCATTTTGTGGGTGAGTCATTTTTGGAAAACTTTCACTATCCATCGTTGTTCAACTTCGCTTTAACTTCCTCTAGCTGTTGCTTGGCGCTTGTAATCTGCTCGTCCAATTGAATTACCATTTCTTCAAGCAAATCCCGCCCTTGTGTTTCGGTTTGAGCTACTTGCCTTCTAAGTTGATAGAGTTCAGTTCTCTGTATAGCTAGGAGTTCTTCCTCAACTAGTTTTAAGCGATCGCCACTTTGAGAAATCTTGCGAAGCACGCGGATTAATTCAGAACCGATATCTGTGCCTTTGACTGCAATAGGATCACTTTCCCAGGAATACAAAATATTTTTTAGACGCTCTTCATCTCCATCTTCATAGGCTTGGTTGGCTTCAGCCATAAGTTCTTGCCGTCGAAGCCGTTCTGCTTCATCTATTGCTAGATCTGGATGAATCCGTTTCGCGAGTTCTCGATAAAGTTTTTTAATATTTTCGGATGGGTTAAAATCTCTCGAGGATTCTAGATAGGCTGTGTACTCTTGAATCTGTTCCTCTAGTCGATCTAACTCAGAATATCGAATACCAATCAATTGTTGGTATTTACGTTCAAAAGCATGTAACTCTGCATGAAGCGTTGTTAAATCTAGCTCACGCTGGCTAAGCTCTCCCTCTAAGACAGTCAATTCAGCTTGCTTTCTCTCTAGCTCTACCTGTTCAGGTGTCAACCTGCGAATTAAATCGTCACTCATTGTGCTTAGCTATTAAATAATTCTTCTTTATATCAAATTCGACACTAAATACTAGGTAGTTTTCCTTAAGCTACTCATATTCTTGGTTAAAGTCAGTGCGATCACAGCTAATATTTGCAATCTTTAACTTTACACATACTTTAATAAGGGCGATCGCTCTCGTGCTTGCCTATATCCAGTTTCAAAATTCGTAACCGCTCTCAGCCGAGGTGTAGGTTTGGCTAGGTTAGAGAAACCTGATGCCCCCGGTTTGAGGAGAGCAGTCAAAATGGTGAAACTTCCTACAATCGCGCTGTTCGCTGGCTTATTAACCGCTAGTTCCGTAACCCTTGGGATAGCAGCACCCAAATCAAAGCAGTTATCCACGCCCAAAACGGCTCAGTGCGAGAAACTTAGCGACTTTGCTGAAAGCCCCATTCAAATCTTGCCCAAACCCTTTGAGAACGGTTGTGCATTTTCTACCCCGTTAAGAGCCAACAATCCTGGCACCCTCATTTATGTACTGAGAGCAGGGATGCGATCGCCTGTGGTAGCAAGCCAGGGTGATGATTTGACCGTTCAGCAAACCGACACTCTCAACCGTTTAGTAGATCAAGGAATGGCTGTGCGGATTACCTGGTTCACCCCCGGCACCATCGGTTCTCAACAGTTTGTGCAAGCGCTTCCCGAAGAGACAGTTTTCATTGCCTGGAACGATCTCTGCACTAAATTCACCGCGCAAAAGGTTGGTTGTGTAGAGTCTGGTGCCTACCGTCCGGGTGCTTTAACCGAAATTTTGGTGAGAAATAAAGAACAGGCTGCAAAGCAACTATCAAGATAGACCAATCGCGAATAAACCCCAACTGACTAGACCAGCCCCCAAAACCAACCACACAGCATTGACCTTAAACCGGATCGCTAACACTGCGGCAACGAGGGCGATCGCGAGTTGACCAAAATTGAGATAAGGAGATTCAGGAAGCAAGAAAGTTTGCGCTCCTAACTGCAAAGTCACAACTGCCATCAAGGCGAGGGCACTAACATTTACAGCATCAAGAAACTGAGACATCCAGCGAGACGATCGCAAACGGGGAATCATCGGATTCAGGAGGGCGACAAAACCGAAAGCAGGCAGAAAAATGCCAATTGTAGCCACCACAGCGCCCGGAAAACCTGCGATTACATAACCAACAAACGTTAAAGTCGATGACACTGGGCCGGGGGTAAATTGACCGATCGCGATCGCATCTAATAGTTGCTGCTGAGTCAGCCAGCCATACTCTTGCACTAGTCCACCTTGGAGAAAGGCAATCAACACATATCCCCCACCAAACAAGACGCTGCCAATTTTGAGAGAAAACCAGCCCAACTCCCATAATGAAACGGGAGCGATCGCTGAGGAGACTACTGTAGCTCCAGTAACCGCTGCTTTGAGCAGGGTTCCGCAGGTTGTCCCCATCAGCAAGTAGGTATGGAAATGAGGTGGCAGAGCACCATCTTTTGTGTCCTTCTGCAGCCAGAGCATACCCAGCACTCCACCTGCTAGCAGAGCCACAATCTCACTCAGATGCAAAGCCAGCACTGCGATCGCCACTGCAATAGCAATTACCAACAGCTTCGAGGTCTTAATTGCTTTTTGACCCAGCCGCCAGAGCGCATTAAAAATGATCGCGATCGCTACGGGTTGAATGCCTGCGAGCAAGGGGGCAAGTTGCGGCACGCTACCGTAGGTGACATACAACCAAGCCAACCCTGCGGTAATCAGAGCTGCTGGCAAAATAAAGCAAACACCTGCTACAAACAACCCTAGCCATCCCGCATAGAGATAGCCCACATGAATTGCCATCTCGGTTGAGTTAGGGCCAGGAATCAAATTAGTTGCACCGACTAAGTCGAGAAACTGCTCGCGAGTCAGCCATTGCCGGCGCTGCACCACCTCATCTTCCATCATGGCGATATGAGCAGCGGGACCACCAAAGCTAATGGTGCCTAGCTTGAGAAACAGTTGCGCTAGTTCTTGCAGGCGAGCAGCATTATTCATGCAGATAGAGGCTCTCTGTTGACGGCAACAGCATATCAACTCTTGAGCGATCGCGTAGAGATCATCTATACAATTAGCATCTCAACCAGAAGTAAGCTTATCGTTTTGGTTCTAGTTCTAGTCGTTTGTGGGCTTCCGCCGCTTATGGGTCGGTATGGTGGGCAATTCCATGACTGACCCATAGGGGTTTAGTGGTATGGCTCTCAGGTCGTCGATGGCAGTTCCACCAACTCCGGTTGTTCTTTCGTCAGTACGAGTGGTTGTTTGAGTTGCCAGGTTTTGTCCTGCGAGAGTTCTAGCACTGACTGATGGTAGTTTGACAGGGTAGAACGATGCCCCACACTCAAGAAAGTCGTTCCGGTTGCTTGCAGGTGCTGATAGAGCCGCTCCTCGTTGCCTATATCCAGCGCACTGGTTGCTTCATCGAGAATGGCGTAGTTGGGTTTGTTGAGTAGCAATCGCGCAAAGGTCAACCGTTGTTGCTCCCCTAGCGAGAGCACATCTGCCCAATCTTGCTCAGCTTCAAAGCCACCAAACCGCTCCTCCAGACCCGCTAAATTCACCTGTTCTAGAACGTGCTTGAGACGTTCGTCGTCTACTTCCAGGTGGGTGTTGGGGTAAAGCAATTGGTCACGGAGCGTCCCCAAAACCATATAAGGACGTTGCGGTAAAAAGAGAATTTGCTCAGAGTCAGGACGCGTGATTGTCCCTGTACCAGAAGTCCACAAACCCGCGATCGCCCGCAGCAGAGAGCTTTTACCACATCCACTTGGCCCCATGACTAACAACCCCTGCCCCGTGGGTAACTCGATTGACAAATTTTCAACCAGAGTTCGCTGGTAGTTAGGTGTTTGTAAGCTGAGGTTTTCTACTGCTAGGCGATCAGCTTCCACCGTTTCGATCTTCGGTTGCTCATCCGACGCTTTTTCGGTCTGATCTAGAAACTCGGCAAAGCTATAGAGACGGTTAATCCCAGCGCCAAAGGTGGTTAATGCTTGAAAGCGGGCGACAACCACATTCAGCGAGAAAAAGACCCGCACAAATGCGCCTTGAGCTTCGGAGACTTTACCCACCTCCATCTCTCCCGCAAAAATCGCTGGGGCAACCACGAGGGCAGGCAAAACAAAGGGGATAAATTCATAGGCATTGGTGAGAATGTTCAGGTTCAATTCCCAAACCAGCAGCCGCTTCACGTTGTCAAACACATCCAAAAACCGATGTTTCACCTGGTTCGATTCTTGCTCCTCTCCTCGGTAAAAGGCGATCGCTTCGGCATTTTCGCGCGTTCTCACCAAACTAAAACGTAAATTCGCTTCTCGCTTCAGTTGTTCAAAGTTCAGCCGCACCAGTGGTTTACCAAACACAACCGTGGTGACCAGAGTGCCAATCACTGCATACAGCACCAAAAACAAGACTAGTGGTTTAGAAATGCCCCAGAGGACACTGCTAAAGGCAATGACAGCCAGCACAGACTCCACCAACACCAGCAAAAAGGTGAGAGATTCTTGGGTGAAGCTGCGAACATCTTCCGCAATCCGTTGGTCGGGGTTGTCGATGTCGGTTTCTAAAATATGCAGTTTGTAGTAGGCGCGATCGCGAAAGTAGTGATCGACAAACCGATGGGTGAGCCACTTCCGCCATTGCAAGCTCAAGCGATCGCGGAGATAGGTATAGCCTGCGAGTAAAGGGGCATAGATCACCAAGACGACCAGGAAAACAATCACGGTCTGCCAAAAGCGAGGCTCATCTTGGGCAGAGAGGGCAGAAATCAGCACCCCTCGCTTATTGTTGAGCACCACACTCAGCCCGGTATAAGCCAGCAAACACACCACAACCCCCAGCAGCAACCCTCTAGCTTGCCATTTTTCCTCTCCAAACCAATAGGATTTGGCGATCGCCCAAAACTGCTGAAAGACGTTGAAATTCAATCGATCCATCGGCCTACTATCCTCGAATTGATTCTGTCACCGTTCTTTCAAGATACTGTAGAGCGATCGCAGCACCCCGCTACTCTCTCGTTAGGTACAGTCAAACGAGGGGAGGATTTGAGTGAGCAAAACATATTAAATGGGTTCTATAGGAAATTCAAAATATTTACTTCTAGTATTTGATTATGGAAATGTTTAAAATTCATCCAGCATCTTGTGGAAAGGATATCTTGTAAATCTTTAGTGCGTTCACTTGAATGTGCTCTACTAAAGTATTTTGGCAAGGAATTTCTCTTAGTTGATATAGATGCTTCTTCGCCACTCCCAGGCTTTTCAAGGCAGCCTAAGAGTGTTTTTAGCTAGAAGCAAATCAACAATTTCTCATAGTACCTAGCTCAATTAATTTAGGTACTACTTCTACATGTTTTAGTGTTTTTCAGCACTAAGTTCTACTATTTTGTGTGAGGAATTCCGTGCATACATTTCATTGGCAATCCTTGACGACTATTGGATTAGCATCTGTTGTGGTAAGTACAGCGATCGCGGCTCCAAGTACGATCGCGCAAACCGTTGATGGAGTGGTTGCTCCGTCTACATCCAGCACGTTAGGTTCTCCAATCACTCAAAATGTGGAACCTGCTTCAACCTCGATGACGCAAGTCACATCAGTTTCCCAACTCTCAGATGTTCAACCGACCGACTGGGCATTTCAGGCACTACAATCCCTGGTGGAACGGTATGGTTGCATCGCTGGTTATCCTGACCAAACCTATCGTGGCAACCGGGCCATCACACGCTATGAGTTTGCAGCGGGTCTGAACGCCTGCCTGGACAGAGTTCAAGAACTCATTACTGCTGGTACTGCTGACCTAGTTAGCAAAGAAGACCTAGAAGTTCTCAGTCGGTTGCAGGAAGAATTCTCTGCGGAGCTAGCCACTTTACGAGGGCGAGTAGACACCTTAGAAGCCCGTACTGCAACTTTGGAGAGTCAACAATTTTCGACCACAACTCGCCTCAGCGGACAAGCAATCTTTAGTGTTTCTAGTGCTTATGGGGCTTACCCAGGTGGTAATCCTGCCTTTGTCAACAACACTAATACCAATGTGCTCGGTGCAGGCCCGATCGTGCCGCCAGCAGCGGGCAGGGATACCGAGGTGGCAGTCAACAATCGCGTCCGGTTGAACTTAGTCACCAGTTTTTCTGGTAAAGACATGTTGATTACTGGCCTACAAGCTTACAACTTCGGTGCTAGCTCCTTAGTGTCGGGTTTAGGCACAGGGAATAGTTTAGCCAGTACGCTAGGTTATGGCGATGTCTTCTTTGGCAGCTCCAGCAATACCCGCCTCGCCTATGAACCACAGTTTCCCACGGTTAATCCGCAAGACCTGTCTTCTCGAGGAACCAATAATTCGGTTGAACTTTACAAGCTGCTGTATATTTTCCCCGCTGCGAATAAAGTGACTGCTTTTGCAGGTACTAGTGCTGAAGTGTCAGATGCGTTCCCGTCGATCTTGCCTTGGGCTGATGAAGGACAGGGAGCAGTATCTCGTTTTGCTAGCTTACCTGCCGCTCATCGCGTATCGGGTGGGACATCCCAAACAGGGCTGGCCTCTGCGGCGGGGGTAATTTTCAATATTGCTCCAGGTATTGATTTGCGTGCCCTTTATGGAAGTGTCAACGCCGCTTTACCCAACAACCTTGGTTTCCCCAGCACACCCTTAGGAGCAGGAATTTTTAATGGTAGCTATATCGCTGCGACTCAGCTAACTTTGGCTCCAACCAAAAACCTTGATATTGGCTTAAACTACGCTCACAGTTACCACCAAATCAATATTTTAGGGACGGGTTTATCCACTGCGGATATTGGGTCAATCTTGTTTAACCCAACTGCAGATGAGATTGCCAGCAGTGGTAATCCTTTGTATGCGATCGCAGATCAAGGCATTGAGTTGGACACTTTTGGAGCCACCGCCGCATATCGCCTCTCGCCTCGTATCACCCTAGCAGGTTCTGCCACCTTCATTAATAGCGACCTAGTAGATGTGGATGCTTCAACCAACTTCTTAAGCTGGTTAGTCGGTGTCCAATTCAACGATGTGGTCAGCAAAGGTAGCTCCCTAGGATTAATCTTCGGCAGTCCTTTACACCGAGTTGATACAAGTGGACGAGCCTATGATCCCGAAACAGCAACACCCTACCAGTTAGAGAGCTTTTTGAACGTGCGCCTGAGTGACAACATCAGCGTGACACCCGGTTTGTTTGTGATTTTCAATCCCGAAGGTTTCAGCGAAAAC
Organism: uncultured bacterium; assembly: GCA_966211855.1. Taxonomy (GTDB): domain Bacteria; phylum Cyanobacteriota; class Cyanobacteriia; order FACHB-46; family FACHB-46; genus CBIHQL01. The sequence goes on along the minus strand of CBIHQL010000131.1, from coordinate 416 downwards.
CGGACCGTCTATGCTCCAGTCCTGCGCACCACTTTTACGTTCTAGTAAATGAGCGATCGCCCTATTGTGGCTTAGATTGCATGGAGAAGTGATTCAGCAAGGGCTGAGGCAAATCAAGAAACAATGCCAAGGCCCTAGCATCACTGTAACTTCGGAAAAGTAATGATTGTGGGCGTTGCATAAGTAAATAAGCGAGCGCAGCACCCCGCTACTCTCTCGTTAGGTACAGTCAGGGCAGAAATGAGAACTGATGAGGAGGTAGGGCTTGCACTAATACGTAAGATAGATCGACGAACTCAGAAATTGCGTCCTAGCTGATTAGGCAATTTTTTGAAACTCAACGGCTACAGTCGCCGTTTAGCCATAATATATGACACCACTATCGATTTTAGTCTTCAATTTCTTTTGGATAGATG